>WAOU01000026.1 GCA_015521095.1 Desulfurococcales archaeon
AATACACGGTTCTATGTAGACGACGTAGGAAAACAAGTAGCAGTCGCCGCCTACGGTGTAAGGATCCTCGGCATAGACCCCCTAGAGGAGGCCGAGAAGAGGGGCATAAAGCCGGATGAATTCATAGGATGGATCTACGCAGTAACACACACATTAGTAGACGTGAAAATGCTGAAGAAGGAGATCGAAGAGAGCGGGGACAAGTCTCTAAGAGATAAACTAGACGATCTCCTCCTGGTCTTAAAAGATCTAGAGGAGAAAGGTCCACGCGAATACTTTGACAGGCTCCTAGAACATATAGGGAGAGTAGAGGATCCAGAGAAAGAAATCTCAGAGCTAATGGTAAGGTATGAGCGTGGAGAAGAGCCGGAAAAGAGCCTCGTGAGACGCGTAGCCGAGACAGCGCTAGCAGGAATACAAGCAACGCTCGACAGGATGAATGTATCGTTCAACGCCTGGGATTGGGAAAGTGATCTTGTATGGAGTAGCAGGGTAGGACGGCTCATAGAGGAGGCTAAGAAGTCAAAGTACTTCACATGGTATAAGGGAGCTGAGGCCATAGATATACCTAGGTTTGTAAAGGAGGTCTTATCGAAGGACCCCGATCTGAGGAAACACTTCAAGTTGCCTAGGGGCTTCGAGATACCTCCCTTGATCCTGAGGAGGAGTGACGGAACCACGCTCTACACTACGAGGGACATGGCATATACGATCTACAAGTTCGAGGCATGGAACGCCGACAAGGTCTACAATGTTATAGGAGCGGACCAAAGGCTGGCCCAGCTACAGCTCAGACTAGCCCTCGCCGCTATAGGCTATGTGAGGGAAGCGGTTAACCTAGTACATTATGATTACGAGCTTGTAACATTACCCGGCAAGAAACTCAGTAGTAGACGGGGCAGGATCATAACACTAGACAATATACTAGAAGAGCTCAAGGCAACAGCCTGGATAGAGGTTAAGAAGCGAAACCCTGACAAGCCAGACAAGTGGATAAATGATACAGCAGAAAAGATCGCGATCGGTGCAATAAGATTTAAAATGATACAGACAAGCGCACCGAAACCCATAGTATTCAGCGTTGAGAAAGCCCTAGACCTCTCAGAGAACAGCGGCCCCTATCTCCAGTACACGTATGCAAGGGCTTCAAGCATACTCAGAAAACACGGCCCAGTAAACTACGAGGCTATAAGACCTGAGTCATGCAACGATCCAGACAGAAGACGACTCCTGATCGAAGCACTCCGATTCCCACTCACAGCCGCGAAGGCCGCCGACGACTTGGCCCCCGAACAGCTCGCAGTCTATCTACTGAGGCTAGCCGACATGTTCAATAGCTGGTATCAGAAGGACACCGTTATAAGAGAGCCAGATCCCGGGGCGCGGGAATGTAAGGCTCTCCTCGTAGAGCTCGTTAGAAACGTGTTGGGCTCCGGGCTCGAGCTACTAGGCATCCCGGTGCTGGAGAGGATGTAGAGTGGTGTAGACCAGCATTGAACATAGTCCCGGAGCTGAAGAAGTCTGCTAAGCACGTGTCAGAGATAGCGTGGGGCTTGTTAGGAGCAAATATGGGGGATGCCCTAAATATTTTCTTCATGAGCGTGTTTGCCACATTACTCCTCGATAAGCCATATCTTCTAGCACTGATACCTAGCCTAGCGGCGCTCCGCGGGAGTATAGCGACTAGTATGGCTAGCCGCGTCACTACAAGCCTATACCTTGGCCAGCTCAGGCCCAAGGTTAAGGAGATATTGTACCGGGAGTCTGCGCGTACCACGGTGCTTGGTTTATCGAGTAGTATCTATGCAGGCATAATAGTGGGATTGATTGCTGGCTACTCGGTTTTTACTACTGCTTCGGCAGCTGGTTTTTCAGCTCTTCTCGCATTACTTGTTCTCCTCCCGGTAACCGGTCTTCTGGCTGTTGCGGGTTTTAGGCTTGGGCTTAACCCTGATAACTATATGGCTCCTCTCCTAACGGTGTTGGGCGATATAACTACTGTTCCGGCATTGGTTATAGTATCTTATTTTATCGGTGTTAACCGGGGGGTTGACACCTTCCTAACACTCCTCCTAGTCTACGCAACACTAGCAGTGATGATAGCACTCGCCTACACTAATAGGAACCATAGAAGAGTAATCGTAGAGGGCCTACTAGCTCTTCTCCTTGTTGGACTAATAGAGAGCGTCACAGGAGGGTTCTTCGCCGGCTACAGCACCCTACTAGCGGCGATAGGAGTGCTCCACATGGTTCCAAGCCTAATGGAGGACATAGGAGCAAGCATATCAATATACGCGTCGAGAGCATCGACAACACTCCACATAGAGGGATTCGAGGAAAGCCTCAAGAAGACACCAAGAATAATAGCAGAAACCTACCTAGGAAGTATCCCCGCTATGATAACCCTTTCAACCATAGGATACCTAGCGCTAGGAATAGCAGGGCTCCAAGCAACATACATATTCATACTCAAAACAACATTCCTCCTATGGACAACAATGCTATTAGCACTCTCACTAATTGTACTAGTCCTAATATGGTCATCTCAGAGAATAGGACTAGACCCCGACAACATAGTTATACCACTAATAACATCGCTAGTAGACATGACCACAATACCATGGCTAGTAATAATTTATTCAATCATGCTAGAGTAGAACACTGACTAGATCCAGAAAACAATGTTAATGGAGACGGTACCGTTTTACTAATATGAACGCTACTGAAACAACTATAATTGCCGCGAATCCAGCCATGAGGCCTAGGGGCATACTATAACCTAGGAGATTATTTAGATCAGTATCAGGGATGGAACTATTAGAGTCAGCCAAGTATCCCTTGTACACCTCAACGGAGCCATCTATCGCGTCTACAAATACCCGGTAACCTATAGTATCCGAAGAGTTAATGTATTCAAGATAATAGTATGGTCTTAGATTGCTGTTCTCTTGTATTATGAGGATCGGTACAAGCTTGTTTAAATGGATTTGGTTCGAGTCATCTATATTATCAACTGCTATATCTTGGATCTTATCTAGGGAGATCGCAGGGGTAAAGTCGTATTGTTCTATGAGATCAGCATGCTTCTTTACAAGTGCCTTGATATAATTATCATAGATAAGTATACCGTTGCTTGGATCATATACGAGGTATATTCTAACCGGGTATAATGTAGGGTTTAATCTATCAAGGCTCCCAGCGTAAAGATACCATTTCACACCGCTAATATTCTTATAAGCGACATATTCAACATTAACTACTTCCGAAGTAGGATCGCTAAACAAGTGCTTCTCGTAGTCTAGGCCATGTGACTCTAGTAGCCATAGTGAAGTGTTAATATCTTCCAAAACACTAGTATACAAGTCATTGATACCACTTAGCTTCTCCTCGGCAACCCACTGTTTAGTACCGGAGAGTATATTGCTAACGTTCTTACCATATTTCTCGACCAGACTGTCTAGTACCGACGAATTATAATAATTACCTGTATTCAAACTAAGAGACACAATATCCCCGGATTCTCCATGCACGTCAACATAAAATGATAAATCAACTATTACTGTTATATTGGGTTCCACAGGATAAACATAGCTCAGCCTAGACGATACCTCATATACATTTAGCCCGAATAAATCCATTACAGAACTATCATATCTAGCCACGGTAATATTGGGCTCAATCAGCGGCCATAAATCAGGATACGAATTCAAAATAAACGATTTTACGGTGCCTAACGCTATACTTTCCGGCTCCGGATCATTATATATGTTAGACCCTAGCAATCCAGCATGTGCAGTAGTTGTTAAAGCATTCGAAGTAGTGCAATAAATAGGAGTTCCGCAGATTTTATATGGAAAACCTAGATCATTAGACGCCTTTCTAAGAGCATCATATATGCTATCTCCAGATCCAATATTATCGAAGATCTTTTTTACTAATTTGGCGCCAGGAAAGTCACCTGTTATTGGATTATAGTAGATATAGTCATCATATCCTAATAGGATTCTATCATTCCACAAGCCACTAATATAGTCATTATAGGTAAAGAAGAAAGCTTTAGCCCAATTATTGTCAAGGTTCTCTATACCGCCTTTAAGACTATTGCATCCGATAACAAAAGCCATTTTTGGAAGGTCATCAATAGTTATATCATCGCTAAAACTATCAATATAATCTCTAACTTCATTAGAGGAGATAATGACGCTTAACACGTAAGGTGGAGTCCATTCACTGTTTTCTGGTAGTAAATGATAGCTTGGAAGACCAACATTAGAAGGATTCCAATAATAGGCCTCCCAGAGTGTTGGTGAACTGTGACCTAAAAGTATGATAGAGCTTGAAGAACTAGAGAATCCGTATATATATGTCAGTATAAGATTTTTCAAAATAGTGGGGTTACCGATGCTGGGATTATTATTTATAAGATAATAAGTATGTAGATAGTTAACATAATTGCCTAAATTACCGTTAAGAAAAGATTCCCCAATGTAATTTCCCCACTTAATCATTACTCTATGGGTTTCTATTTTAGCCTGTGGATGTGGTATGGGCGCATAGAAACCTGGATAGAGCCCATAATTACCTCGAGTATTAGTAATTATTAGTAAATTACCATTTTTATTTAATGTAGTGATATCTCTAGGAATGTAATAGTTTCTACTTTTTTCGTCTTTGAATAAATGGTTTGTATTTGGATAGATATGTTTATTAAAATAGGATAGACTGTTAGTGTTTTGATTATCCAAGGATAGTTTACTAATACTTGTAATATTAGACATAGGAAAAAGAACTATTAGACCTATTAATAGTAGAATTACAAATACACTATTAGTAATGTCTTGTTTTAATAACAATTAAAATCACCCACTATACTTATTCAGTACTCTTATATATATTTACCTGACGATAATATTAACTATAAAGTAATATTAAGTTTGCTCTTAGATGTTAATTTTATTTTAGTGGAAAGAGCATTTATGTTAATATGGGGCCTCTCCCTGTCGACGCTCCCGGGACCGGGGGAGGGATGAGACGGGGTTCCGTCGGGCCATCTCTTTAATATTCGGATCTATATAAAGGAGTGTGTTGTTAGGAGAACACTATAATGGATTCTTTGGATTATCATGGTAGCCGTATTCTTGTTTGGGACTAGTTTTCTAGGTATTGTTCATGTATCTTTTAATAGCGTAATATACGGGTAGGAGGTATGCTGTGAGTACTGCGAATAAGCTGGATGCTACTATGGTTTTGTCGACGTAAGCTAGTACTATGTAGGAGTCTGACGTCTCGATTGTCGTGTTTCCTATGAATTTTGATAGTTCTAATCCTGAGAGGGATAGTTTTAGGCTGCCTTCCTGTGTTTGTGTACCGGTATAGGGTATTGTTTTTTCTATTGTTGGTGGCTTTGCTATTAGTGTTAGGACATATGTTTCGCTATCATTGTATCCTACAGCACCCGTATTTCTTGACTCTATAACGTATATCATTCTTGTCAGGTTCTCAGCAATATACATTCTTATGGAGAGCCATCCTTTGTCGACTAGTGCTCCCGCCTTATCGAATATGTATGGTGCCAGTATAGATAGCCTCGTCGCCCCTTTTACAGTGAGCGTGTCTGGGTCTAGGTCTACTATTTGTAGGCTTTTTCCTTTTACCTCGAGTATCATTCTCAGGAGGTTCCCGTCGTATACCGGGTAGAGAGCGTGTACTATGGTCTGGGAACTCTTCCACTTTAGAAGGTACATGGTTTGATCATGCGGATCTAGGATGAATCCCGTATAGTTTGATTTGATGAGGCTTGTCTGGTTTTCGAGGGCTCCGTATAACAGGATGTGGCCTTTGATTAATGTTGCTCCGTAGAAGTGTATCCATATGTTGTTCGGTGTCTGGTAGCGTACTAGTTTATAGGTGTCGTTGTCCGGGTTCATGGTGAGCCAGCTGTTGTCACCGCCTATGATTATTCCTTGAGGGGATACCTTGACGAATCTTGGATTTGACAAGTTGTATGGTATAATGTATCCCTTGGCCTGGTTGTTCTCTAGGTTTACCACGAGTAGGATTCTGGTAGCTACGGGATCCGTATTGAGGACTGCTAAGAGTCTAGTCTCATTGTTGTAGTCGCAGGATCGGGGCTGTGAGGAAACGCTGTATTGTAGTATTTCCTGGCTATCACCATAGTCTAATAGGACGGCTTTTTTTCCTAAGTATGAACCCGCTATTGCTATATTGTTGTTGAGAGAGCAGGTTGTGAGCGGTATGAATCCGCGGATTGTTTTCTTCTGGGACCTGAAGGGGTCTATTATTACTGTGTTTGTTGAGTTTGAGTAGACTATTCTGGGTGTGTCTTCGCCTGCGACTCCGACTAGGAATTCTACCTCGTCCTTTACTATGATGGAATAGTCTTTGATGGGGTTCCAGGCGTATGCGGCTGTTATTGAGAATGCTAGGATGTATCCTATGATTAGGAGTCCTGCGATGTAGTGTTTCATTTCTTGTTCACCATTCTAAGGAGTCTCCTAGCTAGTGCTTCGAATTCTGATTCTACGGGGGAGTACGCGATCGTCATGGAGCCCCTTATTATCTTGTTAGTGTATGGGTCTACTATTTCTGCTTCACCCCTGAACAGTGTCGTGGAGTCGTGTTTCCTTGTTCTTCCATCGTATAGTTTTACTGTATAGTAGTTTAGTGGTGTTCCAGGACTGTACTTTTTCTCACTGAAGACTTCATGTATCCTTATAGCGTATAATTTGTTTAGGACGCTGTTGTATGCTAGAATAATGTCGTCTAATTGGCAGTAGTATGTGTATCTTCTGTAGAGGTATCGTGGGTCTCCACCGCAGATTTTGCATAGGTCTTTTAGGGTCTTGACTAGTTTACCGTATTTTATCTGGTGATACACTAGAACCAGTGTTGTGAACGCTATTAGGATAGCTGTGGCGGTGTTTTTTAGGAGCGGGTTTGCTGGAGAGCTGTATATTAATAGTACTGCGATAGCTAATGCCGCTATTATTGTTATTGTTAGTGCGTAGAGGATTTTCAGTGGTCTTGATGATGTATTGCAGGTTTTCTGCATGTGGTGTGCCCTATTGTATTTGGATGTGTAGTGTGGTCTTTGTTTTTTATTGTGGTTCGTGGAGTGTTAACTCCCCGGTTAACACCGGCCTATACCATAATAAATCCACTACACCCCCACTATCTATGGAGACAACACATCTACTACTCCTATATTAGCCCTAATCACACGATTAATCAACGGAGGGGATTGAAAGACATGCCCGAAAAAGACAACAAAAAACCCAAAGACATCACGGACCTCCCAGGAATAGGGCCCGCAACAGCACACAAACTAATAGAAGCAGGCTTCACAAGCATAGAAGCAATAGCAGTGGCAACACCACACGAAATAAGCCAAGTAACAGGAATACCGCTACCAACCGCCCAGAAAATAATACAAGCCGCAAGAGACGCACTCGACATACGCTTCAAAACAGCACTAGACCTAAAACGAGAACGGCTCAACGTCAAGAAAATAACAACAGGAAGCAGGAACCTGGATCAACTACTCGGAGGAGGAGTAGAAACAAGAACAATAACAGAATTCTACGGAGAATTCGGCTCAGGAAAATGCTTCGCCAAAGACACATATATCTATTACGAAAACGATACCCTTGTTCACCTATCGACTATTCAAGAAATGTATAATAAATACAAAGAAATCCATGGAGAAAAACCATTTGACAATGGATATGCGGTTCCACTAGAAACAGTCTATGTATATGCTCTTCATCCTAAGACCCTTAAACCAGTAAGGGTTAAGGCTTCGTACGTATATAGAGAATATGCGAAATACTTGGTCGAGATTCAATTAGACTCTGGATTCTCCTACAAGATCACTCCAAAACATCCAGTGCTTGTATTCAGAAATGGATTAAGGTGGATTCCAGCTTCAGAGGTAAAACCAGGAGATCTAATAGTAGGAGTAAGGGAAGTCCCCGCATCTTCTGCTAGCCTAGATCATAAGGAAGCCTATGTGCTGGGTCTATATGTGGCTGAAGGCGCAAGAAATCCAATCTCAATACATATCTCTGAAAAAGAACTAGTAGACCTTGTAGTAGAGTTCGTCAAACAGAGAGACGGGTACGTGCCAAGGGTGTCGATAGACAAAAGAAACAATGTATACAGGATATTGTTCAGAAGGAAATCATATGAGTGGCTAGGAGAACTAATTAAAGAGACGGCGTATTCAAAGAGAGTCCCCGAGAGAATCCTTAGTGCCGATAAGGATACAATAGAATGGTTCTTAGCCGGATATATCGACGGAGACGGATATGTTAGTGAATCATCAATAGAGTTTTCAACCCGAAGTTATGAACTTGTAACAGGACTACTTATGCTACTAAAAAGACTCGGTGTAAGGCCTAAATTATCAATAAAAATTGTAAGAGAAAAACCATATTATGTAATTGTCATTTCGGGAGAGAACAGAGCAAAACTCAACAAAGTTTTAGAGAAAACATATCTCAAAAAGAAAAGATTCAGGTCTAGAGGAGTAGGAAGATATCCTCCTGAAATAGCAAGATATCTAGCAAACATATACAAGGAATTTAGAGTAAAGAAACGAGATAAAGAGACGGCATACCACCTATTGACTAGAAATATGAACACATGGTTTACAGAAAAGAGCCTAACTAGGATAAGAGAATACTTTGAAGAGATCATCGATATGTTAGACAAGTCAGAAGAATCAATAGCTCCAGGAGCCAAAGTAAAATTACCATTCGCCTGGACCAGGTTGCGTAAATATGGTCTAACAGATTCCCAGATAAGAAACTATAGATATAGAGGATTACCCAAAAGACCAAAAGTATACAATCATATAAGAACTGTACTTCTAGCTGAAATCAATAACCTCAGAAAGTTAGTAGTTCACGCATTAGAATTCATAGACAAGATAAAGAATCTTGAATTCCATAGGGTGAAGAGCGTAGAACTAATAGAGTATAATGATTGGGTATACGACCTAGTCGTGCCCAAGATACACAATTTCATTGCTCCAACAGGGATAGTCCTACATAATACCCAGCTATGTCATCAATTAGCGGTTAATGTTCAGCTTCCGGAGGATAAGGGTGGGTTGCAGGCTAAGGCAGTCTATATTGATACCGAGGGAACTTTTAGGTGGGAGCGTATTGAGCAGATGGCTCGCGGAGTAGGCCTTGACCCGGACGAGGTTATGGAGAACATTTACTGGATAAGGGCGATAAACAGTCATCACCAGATGGCCATCGTAGATCAGTTGTTCGATATGTTGAAGAGGGAGAATATCAAGCTTGTCGTGGTGGACAGCGTGACTGGGCATTTCAGGGCCGAGTACCCGGGCAGAGAGAACCTGGCTATGAGGCAGCAGCTATTAAACAAGCATCTACACCAGTTATCCAGGTTATCCGAGATCTATAATGTTGCGGTAGTGATTACAAACCAGGTCATGGCTAGGCCAGACGTGTTCTATGGTGACCCGACCCAGGCGGTCGGAGGACACGTCCTCTACCATGCTCCAGGTGTAAGAGTACAGTTGAAGAAGAGCCGAGGCAACAAGAGGATTGCTAGGATAGTCGACGCGCCACACCTTCCAGAGGGAGAGACCGTATTCGTCATTACTGAATGGGGTATAAGGGACCCAGAGTAGCACAGGCCTACTCCTTAGACGAATATGCTAGAGACAAGCACTCCCGCAAATCCACACATTCAACCTCCTTTCCCCATACCAGGAAGCGACCACCGATTACCTTGACTGGGCAAGTTAATTCTTCAATTCTCATGAGTCCTCCTCGCCATACGCTTTTAGTTATTATCATATTACAACACTCTAGCTTCACTTCAGGTAGACGATGTCTGAGCCCGCTGAGGACGTCATCTACATATACACGCTCGATAGACACATGCGGGTCCTCAGGGAAAACACACATATAGCATGTGAATCCTTCGCAGACCTCAAAGGTATAATAGCCGTCGCATCTAGTGGGCTTTAGGCGTTTAGCCATGTTCTTAGGGTTCCGTGATGCGTAGGGTAGCTTCAATGTAGGCGGTTTCTTATTGCATTTTATTAGGTCATGTTTCATTGTGTCTGTCCTCTCCTTCCTCTCCATGATATTGTTGTTTTTATTGGTTTTATCTTCAATATTATATGAAAATTGTTACAAAAAAGAATTATATAGATCATATTTATTTCTAGGCATGCAGACAGGACAATAAGGGTACCTGTCACCATCACCTACAACGGGCATAAAGACAACAATGAGAG
>WAOU01000027.1 GCA_015521095.1 Desulfurococcales archaeon
CTCAAAGAAATAATTGACAACATGAATGAGATAAGGAACCAGATAGGCGAGATAAAGAAAGAGATACAGGAGCTATCGCCACAGTATGATGAGTTATCTAAGAAACTCGAGGAATTAACAGAGCAAATAAACGAGCATAGCGAACTAATAGACGAATTATCCAAACAGCTGGACACGCTCTACCAAGAATACAAGGACACCATGGTGAAGCTGAAGGAGATAAAGCTGGCCAAGCAGAAGGGTATACGGCTCGAAGAACTCGAGAAGAGGAGAGAGGAAATAAAGAAGAAGATGGAGAGAGGAGAACCTCTGTCGTTCGAAGAGCTAAGAATACTATATGGAGAATTCTAAGCAGTACTACTAGTATCAGGACACGTAGTCTAACAACCTTTTCCCTGTCTTAGAGGCCTCCTTGTCTTTCCACTATACGTCGATCAAAACGCCTAGGCTCGATCTTTATATTGTTTATAGACAAGAGACTAAATATCAATGAATAATAACGTTATAGTGTGGAAATCATATCTGGAGCTAGAGACTGTTCCTGCTGGATAAAGTGGTAATAACAAGATGCCGAGAAAACAAAGTAGAAAAGAGAAGACCAGCAACGAATACTATAAGCCAGTAATAGTAGTTGTAGATATCGACGACGATCTAGGAGAGGTACTAGGCAGAAGCCTTGTAAAAGGCTATGAAGAGGTAAAATCCGCTGTGCTGGAATACGGTATGAAGAGACCCACTGATCCAGACGTGAATGCGTTATTGGCAGGACTGAACCTATATGATAAGCTGAGGAGCGAGGGACGGGATCCCGAGATAATCGCTGTAGGAGGACACAGGATCGACTTCCTTGAGGCCCAGAAAAACATAAAGAGACTAGTAGAAGGGGCGATCAAGGATATTGAGGGAAAACCAGAATTCTATATCGTCAGCGATGGAGAAGACGAATTCGTTATAAGCCAGCTACTCCAGGAGTATGGAAGAATAGGAGGCTTCGAGAGAGTAGTTGTAGAACAGGATCTAGGTATAGAAGGAAGATACCTACTAATACTCAAGTATATTAAGAAAGCAATGTTCGATCCCCGCTTTTCGAGATATCTTTTGGGAATACCCGGATTAGCAGTAACAGTTTTCGCCCTACTCAGTATAGCAGGGCTAGCATCCCTAGCACTAAAAGTATCGGCCCTTGTCATAGGATTAGCCATGGCTATCAGAGGATTCAACCTAGAGGAATCCTTAGAAGCGGCAATCAGCTCATTCCTGCTATCGATAAAAGAACGATCATACCTCCAAATAACAGGACTCATAATCCTCTTTCTAGCATTGTTCGTCGCCAGCTATACAGGATACGTAGCGATAAAAGAAACAGAGTCTCTAACGATAAAAGTAGCAAGGATATTCCAGACGAGCATACCACTATTGGGTGCCGGTATAGCATCCTACATATTCATATCAAAAATATTCTATAAACTAACATATGAAGAACAAGGCATCCTAAAAGACGTCTCAGCACTCATAGTCGTAATAGCAATGAGCGCTGCATTCTACAATCTTGGAATCTATATCGATAAGGTAAACCCAGCTGTTTTCACGGTCTCTCTATTCGTAGAGAGCGGATTCATACAATTCATAATTGCTGGAACAGGCATAGCAGCTATAATAGAGATGATTAGAAGAATATACTCTACGAAAGAGGAAGAGTCTAGCGACCAAAGTTCCTCGGTTGCTGAGCAAACCAGTCAAGAGCCCGGTCAACATCCTCAATAGTTATTTCTGGCCATAGTTTATCCATGAAGTAGAGCTCGGCGTACTCGCTTAAGAGCGGGAAAAATCCGCTGAGTCTCCTCATTCCACCCGTCCTAATAATCAGGTCTATGGGAGGATAACTAAGTGAGGGCAATGTCGATCCAGATTCACAGTATTTTCTGGCTTCCCAGGATCCAGAATAGCATATTCCTATAAGCAGGATTCCTTTCTCTCTATTCTTTGTTGCCTCAACCGTGAGTTGAACCTCCTTATATAGCTTGTTGCTGAATATGCCTGGATCGCCTAGAACAAGAACCCGGATTCCTTTTTCTTCTAGCTCTTTATCTCGTCGCAGATCTCTGAGCGCCATTATAGCAATGTCTTCTATTATTTTCTTTTCGTGGACGGGCCTATTCCTACAATTATCATAGCTCAGACCATAAACGCTTACATATAATACGCCACGTTTATTCAGGTACTTAACTATTTCAACGAGCTTCTTGTATCCGGTCTCGTATGCATTGAACAAATCAACTCCGTTTTTCCTAGCCCATCTCCTATTGCCGTCTGGTATTATTCCAACATGCATTGGTATCCTGCCAGGTTTCTGCATATTTGTTACACCACGCTTGTTGATAGCTGGGATCCTCATTGTGTTGTTTGCTACATGGCGTCTCGTGGCCTCCCATTAAGTTCTTGACCAAGCCTCGCCTAATAAAAAATAGGTGAATAATGGATGGGCAATGTATCGTTGTGTAGTGTCAGAAAAGTGGGAGTCGCGACTATGAATCCAGGTAAAATAAGGGCTATAAGCAAGGCGTTTAAAAGATTCTGTAATATAGAGAAGATAGTAGTCGTGAGGGTACCAGGCAAACTTCCGCCTCAGCCTGTCGGTTCACTAGATATTATTAGGGGGGCGTTTCTCAGAGCAATAAATGGTTATAGAAAGACAGGAGAAGCCGGCGTGGGCGTTGAGGCAGGTCCCATGGAGTTTTATGCGCCCGGAGGCTTTATCGAAACACAAGTATCAGTTATAATCGTTAATGGAAAGGTATCTGTCGGGCTGAGCAGTTCATTTCCGCTACCAAGAAAACTACTTTCAAAAATGGTATATGGCGTAGAGCTCGGAAGCCTAGTAGAAGAGAAAAGAAGTATAGGTGATATCGGGGAATCAATAGGATATATTGGCCTTGCAACCGAAGGAGCCGTCACTAGAGAAGACCTGACGTTCCAGTCCGTGGTTATGGCTCTAGTACCGTGGATCAAAGGATATGATTATGATCTTCCCTCGATAAAAGAATTCTCTGATCAGATCGGTCTGGAAGAACCCTGTCTCTAAAGTAAATAAATATACCCGTAAAGGCAATGTGGAGAGAGGGGAGAGGAAGAATGGGAGTATATCAGTGGAGAGACCATAAGAAATTCACCGGCGGGAAGAGAAACTGGTATTATAAGGTAAAGAGGAAATATGCTCATGGACGCCTCTTCGTCCCCGCTATACTTTCTGAAGACGATACAGAGAAAAAAGAACTCATCAGAGTCAGAGGAGGAAACTATAAGGTTAGAGCGAGAAAAGTTAGATACGCAGTAGTATCAAACCCCAAGACCGGAGAGTCGAAGAAGGTAAAAATACTAGCCGTGGTAGAGACACCCGCTAACAGAGAATACGCCCGGAGACACATAATTGTCAAAGGGACAATAATTGAGACCGAGATAGGAAAAGCAAGGGTAACCTCAAGACCGGGACAGGATGGAATCGTTAACGCTGTATTAGTAGAAGAGGTAAAGCAGTAAGCCCAAGAAATTTCAATTCTTCTAGTTGTTTCCTTATAATACTTAATATTATAAGAAGAACTCTCTCCTTTAAGGAACGACTATTACCCTGAATCCAGTATATTGCTCTAATGTGGAATCGGTGAAGAATAATGTTGCAGAGAGAGCATAAGGGTAAGAGCGTTATCGTTTATCCATCGTATTTCGATGCTTCTCTTACGAGAAGACTTGGACGTAGAGTGAGCAAAGAGCTAGCGGTAAAGGATCCTCGCCCAGAAGATATTGTTAGGGCTGCTAAGCGTTTAGGGCTGGACGCCTATGTTGAGGAGGGACGATATCCCAGGATCTGGTGGAAGTATTCTACGCGTGTTGTTGTGAGTAAGGGTGGTTATTCTAAGCGTGAGATTCTGAGACTTATAGGTGAGGAGCTTAAAAAAGTTAAAAAATAATCTATATTATCTTATATATTTAGTATATATCCGTCTACATGGAGAAATACTTAAGAAATAGAACCGCAAATTGGGCTTAAACCCTAATAATACCACCATAATATCATTATAAGCCCGGACTCTCCCCCTCCCCCTTGGTGTAATAGTTGGGGGAGAGAAGACTAAGACTGGGCCGAGTAAAAACCGCTACTAAAACAGGCCACCTAGTAGTAGAAATAGAAGATAAAAATCTAAGACTTAGGCTTCAGTGGCCAGTCCATACTACAGATGGAAGGAAAATAGGCGTGATTTCGGACATAATAGGGAATATCGATAGGCCTTATGCTGTGGTTAAACTCCTAGACAAGGGGGAGGGTGTGAGAGAAGGAGATACTTTGTTCGTGGCTATCCCGGAGAGAAAACGTAGGGGTGCAAAGCGGCGTGGTAGACGACGTGGAGGTAAAGGACAAAAGCGAGCTAGACCCCCGTCACGACGATCTAGCAGATATTCCGGATCCGGTCCTAATCTACGAGGACAGCGTGGAAAGCGTGGAGCACGGCGGAGAAGATAAGACGAGTCAGGAAGCCACGTCTATCAATAAACGGTTGCATGAGGAGACCCCTCCAAGGAGGATTTTATATGGTTCGAATTTTGTATATGACTCTCGTTATGGGGTAGTAGTTGATAGGGATACAGGAGTAATCATGAACGATGTAGTTATAAGTGATGGTCCGGAGTGGAGGAGTTTTCGAGAGAATGGTGTGAAGGGACTTGTAAGAGGCTCTACTCCGCTAGATTATACCAGACACGATCATGGAGTCCACGTAGAGTTCGGCTTTGGATCCAAGAGAGCTAAGGGAAGTCCGCGTAGAAGTATTCTAAACTATAATATTAGAAGTGGTCTCGCACAGGAAAAGATTGTACGAAAAGAAATCATCGCCAGGACCTGTGCAAACAGGGCACTCAAACACTTCGAGGGAATTAATACTCATACAGAGCAAATAGTCCACTATATTATAGGAAGATACTTTGAAGTAAAGAAGAGCAGAAAGGAGAACGTCACGGAGAGAGAAGCCCGGATACTCGCTGCCGCTGCCGTGATTACCGCAGTGCGCCTAACTAATCTCCCTGTTCCACGCAACAAGATACTAGAATACTTCAGGGACATGTTCGCTGGGAGACTAGATGTCTCCAAGGATCTCGAGCATGAGATATGGACAATGATGAGAAAATTGTCAGAATACGGTATAAAGAAGGGCTTGATGAGGATAATAATGCAGGAGCAGAGGAGGCGCGGTGGCAGATACTTATTTGACCGGGTTAAGACGTTTGTTAGATTAATTGTTTCGGAGCTAGAATGGAGCGGTAAATATCCCGGATTAGATCAGAGACTTGCAAACGCTACTATTGACCTCCTTGAGACGATACTCTACAAGTCAGGAGTAATGAAACCATTGCCTGGAAAGAAGCCCGAAGCTATAGCAGCGGCTGCAGTGTATCTTACAGCGAGACTAATGAACTTTGATGTAAGTCAAAAAGAGGTAGCAGACATAGTATGGATAAAGGAGTCAAACGTTAGAAAGGCATTCCGCTTCTTAATAGAGGACCTAACAATAATGGTGTATCTTTAGATGGATGATCCACGTAAATCCCACTTTATTTTATAAGGACAGGTTTTCTTGACCATAATCAATACATAAATCCCCTAGATTCAATTAAAATATCAATATGGACACAGAATATATCGGTATTACACGTAAATGCCGGTATAAGAGGAAGGTGAAGGAAAAGAATGCCTAAACACCAGTTGAGCGAGCTCGAAAAGAAAGCACTTGAACTGATTAAGAGCAGGGATGGAATTCTCCAAAGCGAGCTGTGGAAAACACTTGGACTCGATAGTAGGGAGGGATCAAGACTCGTCCTTCGTCTAGTAAAGAAAGGACTAGTCAAAAGAGAACAAGTATCCGTTAATGGTAGGAGAACCTATAGGCTCTTCACTATAGAGGATAGAGCAAAGAAAGTGAGTCTCCTAATAGACATGTCTACAGCTATAAGAATACCCTGTACGACTTGCCCGTTCTTCGACGAGTGTGGTCCTAGAAACTTCCATGACCCCAGCACATGCATCCTACTAGAAATATGGCTCCAGAGAGAAGTAGAGAGGAGAAGACAAATACAAGACACGTACACTAGGCCACAGCTCAAAGTAAAACAGTAAAGGATTCTCCAAGCACCTCGTTTTCTACCTCGAGTATTTTCTTATCAAATACGATACAATACTATATGGAGCATTAGTCCGTATTCCTAACGGTGAGAAGTGCGTTCGGGAAGCTCTATAACCAAGAGCAATAAGATCCTCGATTAGTCTTTCTCTCGGAGGCATACTCGTAGATACGGCAGAGGCGACATAGTCAATTCTATAGTGAATACAATCAGTACAAACATTCGTCTCGGAAACTAACATGTCTATTAACTTGGTTATACGATCGAAAGTCTCCAGATACCCGAACCGGGGCAAACTATCCCTCAGTCTCTCCAGGAATCCAGGATCCGCTAACGGCCCCTTCCAAAGCGGGCCAATAACTACACCCCTTTCTCCACTTGGACAAGATATCTGTCCGAGAAAGGTCCGCTTCATTTCCCTACAGTACGTAGCGTACTCAATCATTGACTCAAGCATAGCATCGGCTTTCTTCGAACCACGCTCCAAAAGTAAATAGACCCTATAGTAATGATCCGCATAGTATGATAGGAGAGGCCTAATACTCTTATCAAGAGATGCGGCTGTCCTAGCCAGGAACCCCAATAGTACTCTTAAGCCCACTTCCTTTGACTCCGGAGTCTTACGTATCTCCATCCAATACTTCCGCCGAGCGGGCCGAGACTTGCTCCCTTCGAGAACTCCCAAGTCAGTTGCTGTAAAAGCGGCTAGTCCGTGGTGTCCAGTTGTATAGAGAGCTTCTCGTGCAAATGGGGCTGGGCTCCCAAAAGGATCAATGTCTACGTATAAGATCGGTTCATGATACTCGGTCCGTACAGTGTTTAGTAGCCTGTTAGCATCCATTTGATGGATTTTTACTCTGTCTCCAACATTGTTTAGCATCGAGTTAGACTCTATGAGTCTCACAGCCCGGGGATCTATGTCATTCGCATGGATATATTCTAGGCCACTGACCTCGAGTGCAAGTCTTACAGCACGTACACCGGTGCCAGAGAGCGCGTCTATCGCTTTTATCGGCTTATGCGGCGCATGCATTCTTGTATACGAGTCTAAGACTAGGACGCTGAGATCCCTATTAAACACCATTATAGGGTTATAGAATACTGGGAGCCATGCAGGCTCGAACCTATCTCCTTGAATTGCATGTGAAGGATCCGGTATGTGAATAAGCGCTTTTCCTTCCCTAATAACTGCAGTGTTCATTTCTTATCTCCTCTACATATCTAAGAAACCTGGAAGTGATGACGTCGCGGTTCTGCCTGGTCATATATAGGATTACACCTTTCCTCTCTACAAGACGATATACCTCGGGATCACTTGTTTTCAGCCTTCGATGAACAACGCCTATGACCGGCTTATTGCCTAGAAGGACGTCTATTATCAAGTTTCTAAGACTCGAAACCTTCAGTTCCATGGGGCCAATTTCATCGATTATAATTATATCGACATCACTACCAAGAAGTTCACCACGTAAAATCTCAACCGCTTCATTCACATAATCAACACAGACACCATATCTTCCTACTCTAACAGGAGAATGATATCCTCTCCGTGCAAGACACCATTCTCTGCCCCTGAGATCTCGTATGTTAAAACCTCGCCTGTAACCCTCGCTTGACCTCAGCTCGGGAGCTAGGAATCCTGCGAGACGACATGATTTTTCTAGAATCTCAACTGCCTTGTATACTGCGGTTGTCTTCCCGCTCCCCGGCTCTCCTGTGAGAAAGATTCCCCTAGGTCTCGTCATCATCGTTCTTCTTTCGCTGTCCACTTTCAGCGACCATTCTCATAAATTCCCATGAATTATAGGCTAATATTCCTTCCTTACGAAGCTCCTGGGCAACCTTTTTCTTCTCAACTATTACATATCTCTCTTCTACATCAACCGTATCAGCCATCCGGTTGAGATAATAGATTTTCTCAATAATTCTATGACTACTCTCCCTAGGATGCTCCACTAGGACCGTGATCTTGTCCTCGGATCCCTTTCTTGCAGTAAGGTCTACGACAGTCCTCTTAGCATGAGCTATACTATATCCCTTAGACAGGAGGGCGTTCGCGATTTTCTGTTCGGTCTCTGTATCGAACATTAACGATGATGTACGAGGATGTCTTCTTACGGGCTTAAAGATGTTGACTGGTTTAACGATATCCTCTCCCAGAACCTTGATTAGTTTCTCTCCTTTCTCTATGCTGGGCTCCATGTTTCCTTTCTCGTACTCGTATATTGCTCTCCTGGAGACACCAACTAGTAATGCTAGATCGCCTAGGCTCATATTCTTTTCAAGGCGCTTCTCCTTTAGTTTTCTACCGTCGATACTCAGCTTGAAGCAGTCCTTTCCCTCATAGATATAGATCTGTTCTTTTCCTGAGAGAATATTATTCAAGGTCTCAGGAGTTACAATCCTAACTCCGCCCCTCTCATAAGCGACGCCGTCAATTAGAGGAGTATCAGACCTGTATACGGAGACTATTATTGCGGGAACCTCTAGGACAGAAGATAAATTATGCAGTTCCTGGATCTCGCTTCTAGGAAGTGAATCTGCATCATAGGCTACTTTTACAAGGAGTTTCTTACCGTTTCTAAACTTAACCACTAGATCAACGCTTCGTCTCTCAATACTCTTAGGGTATTCGAGAACTACAAGTTGCTCTGCATGCTTATACAGTACTGCCAGCGTCTGATAGAGTAGTTCTTTTGTAGCAGCATCTTTAATCATAGTGCATCTCCTTATCCGTTCCATTATACATAATATGTACTCCTCAATGTTAAAATAGTATATTTTCCATGGCACCTTGAGAACCTAAGCAACGCATCCCGTAGATATCAACGTGGAACAATATTCAGAGGAATCCAAGGGAAGGATGCGGGGGCAAACACGGCATTACGGTACTCATGCTATGATCCATTTACACCATTATGACCGTGAGGCGGACAATTTGCCTTCTTAGCTGCCTCATTAAGCTGTGAACATAGAGTACACACCAAGTCTTTATACTGGACATAGGCAGAATCCGTATAGAGACCACGGTTCCTAATTATTACATCAGCCATTTTCTCGATTACACGATAATAGTCTTGATTCATAAGTAGTTGTTCGATTAGTTTTGTGCCTCTCTCACCTTTCATGTAGTTTGTCACGGATGCAGGCGTTATTCCGAGTAACTTTGCCACGTGGTACCTTGTAAGATTGCGGTGCTCGATAAGATACTTTACTAGTGCTGCTCTTATCGATGGTATTATTAGTCTTGACGCCTTCTCGCATGGTAGCTCTGCTAGCGGCATGTTTTGTTTACCCCGCATCACGCTGTTTGTGAGAGTGTAACTGTTATCGATTGGAGTTGTCCATTCAATGATTTTGTCTGATAAGACTTAAATCTAGCTAATCTATATAGAAGGGTAAATAGTCCTGTTAACGATTCAAGTATGGCAGGTGCATAGAGATGCCGGACTACTACACGATAGATACAAGTGAAGCATTCCAAAGAGAGCTCCAGGAGACGCTACTTGACATGGTTAATCCTGTGACCGTAGACGTGTTCATAGGACCAAACTGTGAGACCTGTGACGACACGATCCTACTACTCAAAATGATGGAAGATAACAGCCCCAAAGAGAACGGTGAGCCAAAGCTGAAAGTTAGAATATTCGATAAATCGGTAGAAAAACATCTAGAAGAATTCAAGAGGCAGAACGTCGAGAGAGTTCCAACAGTAACAATGATAGATGGTTATATTAGATACACTGGAATACCAGCGGGAGAGGAGATAAGAGGACTCATAGAGACTATTCTCAGAATAAGCGAAGGAGACTCGGGACTAGAAGAACACACTGGGGCACAACTAGAAAAACTTAAGGAGAAAGTACACATCGAAGTAATCGTGACACCTTCATGCCCATATTGTCCATACGCGGCTCTGCTAGCAAACATGTTCGCCTACGAAGCTTATAAGAGAGGAAACCCCAAGGTGATAGCAGACACAGTAGAGGCATATGAGAACAGCGATATAGCAGACAAGTACGGTGTGACAAGCGTTCCAGCAATCGCAATTAACGGAAAGATGGCGTTCATAGGAGTACCGTATGAAGAAGACTTTATACGATATGTTGTCGCGGCTTCAGAAGGACGCCTAGAAGAAATACTACTCAAAGACTATGGCGATGCAACGGGACTATAACGTAAAATCATTCTAACATAACATAATTTTCAGAAATAACTAGCGGGATCGTTGTTTATTTCTCAGCTTAAACAGTGGTTTCCTCACGTTTATTTCTACTTTATACCATGAACCCCAGGGTAACGGTATTCGTCCTAGCTCGTGTTGGAACAATAGTTGTTCTCGTTCACGACAGTCATCAATAAATGCTTGCTTAACAGGAGCCCTCACCCTTATCTCCGCAACACCATCACTCACCGGCGAGTACGCTAACAGGTGGAGAACCAGGGTATCTGGGTCAACACTGTAGACGAGAACAATACTATTACTCGATCTAATATGAGCTAAACCCTCAGTACAATACTCTATCGGCTTATGAATTATTGAATCCTCTACTGCTAACCTTAAAGCAGTCAAGGGACCTCCAGGACTAATGCGAAGAGATCGATTATATTCTATCTCTAGTCTTCCAGGTTCTACTCTAACACGGAAAGGATACCGAGAGCCGATCGCTATGCTTTTACCCTCGTAGCCTGCTGACAAGGCTACAGTAGTAAACTCTTCCTCAAGTACCACTTGTTCGACGAATCTATACGGATATAGCATAGCTATAGGTGTCTCGTAGAAGGGGCTCTTAATCTCTAAAGATCCTTTTCCGTCCTTATCCAAGATCGTTATACTAGACTTTTTCCATACACTGGCTATCCAGCTCTCTCCTTCGTATACATCTAGCTGGAGCGTTTTAGAGGAGCCTATCGGAGTATAATAATTCTCCAGCCTAAATCCTCTAAGCTCCATACTGGTATCTGAGTCCTTAGAAGATGGCTGAAGGCATTCTCCGGATAATGAGAATCCATGGAGAGGATGAAGCCCTCCTGGGAAAACCTTGTAGAATCCAAGATCAAGGCAATGTCTACTGTTTAATTCAGCATTATCTATTATTATTGGAGAAATGAGTGGCCAACCTAGCGGGTTAACGATCATGACGTTCTTTGAGCATGGTATTCCTAGTTTATCAAATAATCGTAGTGTGGACGAAAGATTATCTGTATCTATAGGGATGATGCTGGCCTCGACTTCTCCACTAGGGTTATGAAGAAGCTCTGTATAGAGGGAGTTGTTATCGGCTACATAGTATGTTTTACCACAGCATCCTAGACTTAGATTAAGGTTTATGGCTTTGCCGGGGTCTATTCCTAGGCGATATAGTGCATTTACAATACCAGGTAATCTGGTTAAATAACTAGGGGACTCTTGTAGGATTCTTAATGCTAAACCTGTCCAGTCCGGTGAGCCGGGGGCTTTACAGTGAGTCGATGAGCCTGCTGATAATGTTTTCGGGGATTTGCCTAACGACGCCAAATAGCCTCTCTCCCTCTTCTAGATCCACGCTTCCGCCAATTGATTCTAATCTGCTAGCAATAGATGATGTGGCTTTCTTCCCCCTTATTAATACGTATAGAGAATACGTGTTCGAGGCTTTGTCTTCTTTGAGGGAGATTTTGACGCCTTCGAGGAAATTGTATGCGACAAGTTTTTTCTCGGTGACAAGCGATCCTGTGAGATTACTATATTTTATCTCTTTGAGGTATATCTTGTAGCCTTTGTTCTTGAGCGATCTAGCAATAGACTCCATACTTCCTCTACCCATTGTATCGAATTATAGGGCAGGTGATTGATAAAGGAGAGGGGGGTGTCGGGTCGCGGTAATTTCTTCACCGTTCTGGAGGGGGCAAGATGGCCTCATCCACCCTTGATAGTATCTTGTCGTATTTTGAGATAAAATAATCTAGTTGGAACCCCGGGGATTCTGGTTTTAAGGGATCAATCAGGGTTTCTAATTGATTCATCGCCAAGTATCATATTACTCTGGGAAGCTTCATAGAGAAGACGTGTTCATGAATGATATCTATGGATTCTTTTCACTCTAGATGATTGCTAGATACCCTAAATGGTATTACAGCAACAGTTGAGGCTCCGGGATCCTACCATGAGTGGATCATTAAGAATCCCTGGAGATGACAGTAATGAGGCTGGTGCAGGCAAGATGTCACAGTTATCCTATTGGCATATTAAATGGGCAATACCTGCGGCGGTAGTTAATGTAGCCGCAAGAATAGGTGGAGGATGGAGCAAGCAACAGATAATGAGGGGACTTGAGGCACTATCAAATACTAGTGTTTCATGGGTTAGCGAACTCGCGCAAGAACTAGCTACTAACCCAGTTCTCCTCGACAGTATTCTGTATGAAATAAGGAATGGTATGAGGCCGGATCCTCAGCTTGTTGGCAAGATACTCTCAAGTATACGCCGGGAAGAGAGATAATCTTAATATTTATAATATTATTATTAGGTTAGGCTCTTAGATAGTTCTTGATCATATTCTCTAATACTCTTGAGAGACTATTCCTTAGCACGGATCTTATCGTGAATATTGCTTTATGGGTTTTCTCATCGTCGGAGTATACGAATACGTACAGAAGGATTACGGAACTTACTTTTGCTAATGCATTTAGATATAAAGAGTTAAATTGACGATGCATTTTCAGGCTTTCTGCGTTAAAGATAGTTCGTTTGTCAAAATCTACTATAATATTATCTTGGTCTATTTCGTTTCCGAGTTCTTTTCTTATGCGCTCTATTATGGAATCCTGTATTTCTTCTGTGGATGCTAATATGCTGGTGAAGACTTGATTAACGATGTCAAGGGCGTCTCTGTCTCCACTGTATTTTTGTATGATTGTAAGAAGGCTGTCGGGTCTTTTTACAAGAGATACTGGGAGAAGGTCTCTTCTACTGAATATGCTTTTGGCCCATCTGGATGCTATATTGTCTTTTGCATGGATCATCTTAGTGATAAGGTATTCGAGGTCTGAGTCCGTGTAGAGGAACTTCTGCTGTACTATGAGATTAGCCATATGTACGGGATCATAGAGCAGAGAGGGCGTATCGAGGTGTTTCCTTAGCTCGCTTGGAACTATTTCATCCCATACCCTGAATAATCCTTCTATTATCTTGTTGAGTGCAATGTTTATTGCGAGACTCTTGTGATGATAGTATACACTCTTGTACATCTTATATCTTGCATCGAAGATGTCTTCGAGGCTACTCATACTCTTATCGTGTATTGATAATTGAAGTTCTCCATTCTCATCTCTTATAATATCTAGTCCATGTACTAGTCTGTCCGTGTCAATTATCCCATATACAACACCTGTCATCTCACCGTCTCTTTCCAAATAATCTAGTCTATCAGCATCAAACACATCGTGAGATATAAGGCTTCCCAGCAATCTCAAAGCACTTGTCTTAAAGCCCAAGTACTCGGAAGCATCGTCTATAAAGAAATTGCCTCTAAGAATGTTAGAGACAGTTCTTAGAAGCTCTACTGAGTCGCCACCATAGTTCTGCTTGACATAATCCGATAATACATCAATATACTCAAGCGTAAAGACCTCATGAAGCTTTTTAGTCCTTGTGAGAGGAGAATATCTCCTAGTAATTTCCTTAATCTCCTGCCTAAAGCCCTCGGGGATACGTTGATCCAGAGCAGAAGCCCACATGCTCATGTCTATGATTGTTTGTAGGCTTATCTCGAGCTGATGGCTAAATGGAAAGTGTCCTATGTCGTGTAATAGTCCGAGCAGCCTAGCCGTTTTCACAAAATTGTCCGGACCTATATCGCACCTAGCAAAAATTTCCCTGCACAAGTCGCTATTTCTCTGAGCTATATGGGATATCCTTTCAGCCATTATACCGGCTAAGTGCATTACTCCGATACTATGGCTGAATCTAGTATGAGTAGCTCCGGGAAACACAAGGTTGCTTAGTCCCAGTTGCTTTATATTGTGTAGCCTTCTTAGAAACGGATGTTGCATTAGCGTGTATTCGAGATCACTATATGATATAAAACCGTGAATAGGATCTCTTATTATTCCCCTATAGTTTATCGTGGATTGTTTCTCGGGCATTATCGGTTTATGCATTTCGATACACCGCTGATATGAGGGATGTTTTGATTCAGGCATCACGGTTCTAGGTGTTCCGTTTATCACTAGTCCGGTTATAGATAATATTATATTGTGCATCAATATATGTAGCTGTTTAAAAATCTAAACAATACATCATGCTATCCGGGAAATCTAAGAAATCTAACATTTAGGCCATAGATGAGGGACCAGGATGAAAGCAGACATACACATAGTAGGGGCAGGACCGGCAGGAGCGACGCTGGCCTATCACTTGTCTAAGAAAGGGTATACGGTCCACGTTTACGAGGCGGCACATAAGCCTGGAATGAAGCCGTGTGGAAGAGCTATCCCTGGAGTGGAGGGAATCGGAGTAAATATACCGGAGAACTGTATCCAGAGGCCCTTGAGAGGCGCTAAACTCTATGTAGATGGAGAAGAAGTATTCGATCTCCACGGATTGAATGGATACATAATAGATAGAACATGCATGTTCCAGGCGTTGATTAACGAATCCGGAGCAGAAGTATTTTACAGATCGCGATATGATCCCAATACATCAACTGTACGAGTCAATGGCTCGGACAAAATAACAATACCATCCAGCGCCATCCTAGTAAATGCAGGAGGCCACGCATTCTATCCAGGCGAGAAAATAAACGCTATACAATACATTTACGAGACCAGTATCCTCGACGAACAAGACACGATAGAAGTATACTTTGATACCAAATTAATAGGCTATTATTGGGTATTCCCTAGTACACCAGGATACGCCGAAGTAGGAGTAGGTGGATATGCTGACTTCAACACGCTAAGAGTCCTTCTCGAAAAGTTCACATCAAGAGATCCAAGATTCAGGGATAAGACTCTATCCAAAATAGAAGGAGCAAGAATAGCTGTTGGAGGCATCAAGATAAGCAAATACAATGGCTCCATAACTATAGGAGAGGCAGCAGGCTTTGTTCTTCCACTAACAGGAGAGGGTATCAGGCCGAGTATGCTGTCGGCGTTATCATTAGCAGATGCGATAGAGAAAGGAAAGAATCCTGTCAAAGCTCTTGAAAAGAGCAAGATAGCTGAATCGATAATGATACAGAGACGAATCCTGGAAGGTGTCAAGAAATTAAGCGTACCCGAGAGACGTGAACTCCTGCGGAATATCCCTGGAGATCTCCACGCCTCGATAGCGCTAGGAAACATTAGTAAGATGAGCATTACGAAGACTCTCGTATCGAAGCCAAAGATAGCAAAGATGTTGATAAAAATGGCATTCTCGTAGAGTAAACTATTGTATGGCGTCTTTATCTTAACGCAGTAATTATTCGTCTAGTTAATCCTACATATCTAAGGGTGTATTGGGATGGGAAAGAAGCCTTCTAATAACGGTCTAAAAGTAGACGAAAGAGACCTACAACTGTTAGGTATACTTGAAAAAGATTCACGGACTCCATGGACCCGCGTAGCAAAGGAAATGGGAGTAAGCGAAGCCACAGTATACTTGAGAGTCAAAAAACTCGAAGAAAAAGGAGTCCTAGAAGGATTCAGCATAATAGTCAATCCATCCAGGCTAGGATTAGGAGTAACATTAATCGTAATGCTAAGAGTTCGAGCCCACTATATTAACAAAGTGAAGAGTAGTCTTTCAATGAATAGGTATGTAGTCGAGTTGTATGAGACCACAGGCTACTACAACTTACTCGCGAAAATCCTTGCACCATCACTCTCAGATATTAACGAAATAATAGACGAAATATACTCTCTCAAAGGCGTGGAAGAAGTCGAACATATTGTCGCTTTACGAGAAGTAAAGCGGGTAAAACGTATAGTTAACGAAGTCATATTCTCGAACCAATAGATAATCTCAATAAATGGATGGCGGTCATGCGAGAGCCTCCGGCCATCCTATCCGATTATTTAGCCGTGGTTTGCTATTCTTCATCCCGCCACTAGCCATAATATGAAATATTGTATAAAGAGCCTTTAAACAGAGTTGTCAAAGAACTGGCTTAGAGGACGAGATTTATCGATTAAGCGTGTTAAGAATATATCTGGCTATCTCATAGAATCCTTCTCCACCCTTCTTGTCCGCTATGTAATCAGAGATCCTTTTAATCACAGGATCAGCATCAGCGGGACAAGCCTTAAAGAATTCATCCATGAACATCTCGGCATCGTTCTCTCCATCTCCCACAACAGCTACATTGCGTGGTTCGACGCCAAGTACCTCAATTACCTTCAATAGGCCTCTTGCTTTACCAGCTCCCGGAGGCTGGACATGAATAGCGTATCCACTATTTAGTATCCTGAAGCCGTATTTTTCAGCGATTTTCATGACTTTTCCAGCTAAATTATCCAGTTGTGACCTATCCTCGGCTAGGAACGCGAGATCATATAACCGGAATCTATTCTGCCAGCTCTCCCGAAGACCCAGAGCCTTTATCTCATTAACGAGCTCGGGAGGAGGTCTTCTATCGCATAGATGTATTAATTCTCCATTGTAAAGTATAAGACACCCATTTTCTCCTATTGACGGACCAGACGCTCCCACATATCTCGCCAAGCCAGCCGTAATGGGTAAACTGTTACCACTTATCAAGGATACTCTGATCCCAGACCTCTCAAGCATCCGTATAGCCCTTATGGCCTCTAGGGCAAGTATTAATGACCCTCTCCTCTCGGTAAGAGTACCATCGATGTCGCTTGCAACTAGCTTAATCATAGTTATGTCACCGTATTCTTTGAGACGCCAACTCTCGTTATGAGTGTTCGTTATGTGGATAGTTAATCAAACCTTTAAAGCTAAACTGGGGGACACCTAAACAGGTGCATAAATAATGACGGAAATGTATAGGTGGAACTGGATAATAGAGTGGGGTACTCCTGCAAGTGCTCATATGCATGCCGTCAAGAGATTCATTTATCATGGAAAGAGCGAGTTCCAGGAGATCCAGATAGTAGAATACGAAGAACTAGGCAAGGCCTTAGTGCTTGATGGAAAGACGCAGTCGGCCCTTGTGGACGAGTTCGTGTATCATGAAGCATTGGTCCAACCAGCACTGCTTCTACATGGCAACCCGGAGAAAGTCCTCGTGCTGGGAGGAGGCGAAGGAGCAACTATAAGAGAAGTACTCAGGTTCAAGTCAGTTAAAAAAGTAGTCATGGTAGACATCGATCCAGTAGTTATTGATGTCGCGAAGAAGTATCTTCCTGAATGGCACCAGGGATCCTTTGATGACCCCAGGCTCGAGTTAATCATCGGCGACGGCTATAAATATGTCCTAGAAGACGAGGAGAAATTCGACGTAATAATTGCAGATTTAGCAGATCCAATAGAGGCTGGCCCCGCCTACAAGCTCTATGTAAAAGAATTCTATGAAGCAGTAAAGAAGAAATTACTGCCAGGCGGCGTATTCGTAACCCAGGCAACAAGCCCAACACAAATGCCATATACACATGCAGTCATATACAATACAATCAAGAGCGTCTTCAAATACGCCTCATACTATCACGTGTATGTAAAGAGCTTCGACGGTGTGTGGGGCTTCGTGCTTGCAAGCGACGAAAAAGACCCCGAGTCCCTCTCTGGAATGGACATAGACAATCTAATCGATGAGAAGATAGAAGGCAATAACAGATTCTACGACAAGATAGCACATGCCCATATGTTCAGTGTACCAAAATATCTTCGAGAAGAAATAGAGTCTGTAAAAGACGTAGCAACACTCGACAATCCAATATTCACTCCAGCATAAAGGGAGGAGAAATACTAACAGGATAGTCTAACCATCTTTTTCTTTATCATGAGGACTCCTCTTATGAGAGAGCCAGAATATTCTAGTATAGTCTGCGTCGCCAAGTCCTGATTCGACTGCTGATAAATATTTTTCAAGAGTAGCGGCAGTCGCCGGTAGAGATACGTATTTTTCGAATCCCGCATAGACCGCGTATGCGAGATCCTTAGCTGCTAGTTTAAGCCTGAAACTGGCTGGTTTCTCTGGATCGCTTGTCATTCTATCGATGTACTTGGAGGCTAGTGTAGAGAATACTGTTTTTTCCAGTACTTTCTTGACAGTATTCTTGTCTACACCATAGGCCTCGGCCAAGTTTAGGCTCTCAGCTAGTGCATTTACAGTATTAATGAGGAGCAGATTAAATGATAGTTTTAGTGCTTGAGCTGTTCTAGGATCATTCCCTAGATATATTATGGATCCTAGTTTCTCGAGTATACCGTGAGTGGATCCTACACAATGTCGCTCGCCTGCTACGAGCAGTATGGCTTCGCCTCTCAGGACGGTTTTAGGCCCGCCAATTATTGGGGATTCAATATAGCAACCGCCGTTGTTTTTAAGATATTCTTTTACATTAGATACTGTAAAGGGTTGATGCGTCCCAGTGTTCACAACTATTAGTCCGTCTATTCTCCTAAACGTGCTTATCACGCTATAGAGAGCGAGATCGTCGGAGAGCGCTAGGAATACTGTGTTTGCTCTTTGAATAGCGTCGATAGGAGTGGATGCTACTTCAGCGTTTATTTCTGATGCAAGATCTTCTGCACGGTGCTTAGTCCTATTCCATAGTATTATCTTGTATCCGTGATTTGCCAGTCTCCGGGCAATTGCAGACCCCATTCTACCTGTACCAAGCACGGATACTGTCGGGAGAGGAAGCTTGCTTGCCACGCTTTTCACACCTTATAAACTTGTATTTCGACGATCACTATATATCCTCCAGTAACGATACAATGGTGTTAATGGATGGCTGACAAAACAATGGCAAGGATATGCCCGAAATGCGGAAGAAGCAGCGACGAGATAGAATTTATCGGTAGCCTCTGTAAAGACTGCTATGTCGAGACAATAGGAATAGCACGTATACCTGAAGAAATCAGCTTTACATACTGTAGATACTGTGGAAGATACAAGTATCAAGGAGGCTGGAACGAGCCCTCGGATACAATAGAAGACACTTTGATCGATTATCTCGTACTCGTCCTATCACGTAAAGCAAAGCCTTCAAGAGAAATCAACGAAGTATGGATAAACTCGGTGAAGCTCGACAGGCCGTTTATGGGGCCAGGCCTATACAAGGCACTAGTGAAGATAGGTGGACGCCATAACGAGATAACAGTCGCAGAAGAGCGAGTGATAACAGTTCGAGTAAACATGGCGGTATGCCCCCTATGTACAAATAAGTTAACAAAAAGAGGCTATGAGGCAATAGTTCAGATTCGTGGTTCAAGCGGGAAGTTAAGCGAAGATTTGAGAAAAAGAATAGACGACTTCCTCGAAGAAGAACTCGCAGGTGTCCTAAGAGAATCAATAATAGATCTTGAAGAGAAAAAGGAGGGCTTCGATCTCCTCATAAATGACTCGAGTGCGGCTCGAATGATAGCATCTAAAATAAAGTCTGCTTTCATGGGTAAAACAATAGAAACATACAAGTTGATAGGCAGGAAACCTGATGGTTCAAGGAAGGGAAGATTAACTATCTCAGTGCGGCTCCCAGATATAGCTCCCGGTAATATTCTAAAGATAGGGGATAGGTTATACTTGTTCCTAGAAGTCTCGCGGGGAGGCAACCCCATCCTGGTCGACTTACAGACGGGAACAGAGATCACTGCAAATCCAGAATTCCTATGGAAAAAGGGTTTCTCACACTACGAATCAGGCATGGAATACAGAAAGCTTATGTTGATAAGTAGGGGCAATTTAATAACGTTTCTAGACGCATCGACAGGATATAGCCAGGTACTGGATTTTCCTCGCGATAGAGTCCATGTCTATGTAGAGGACTTCGAGCCTGGAAGAGTCTTTAAAGTTCTAATAGTACGAGGACGCGCTTATGTACTGGGTTACGAGGATATTGAATAAACTGTAGGTGAAACATGATGGCGAGAAAGAAGAGGTATAGGCCCGAGAGGAAGAAGGAGATGCCTCTTCCCAACGAGGAAGAGGGCACGATTCTATGCGTTGTCCAACGTAATTTGGGCGGGGGATTCCTTGAGGTTCTCTGTACTGATGGAGAAGTCTACAAGGCATGGATACCTGGCAAGATGAGGAGAAGGGTATGGATGAGGGAAGGCGACGTAATATTGTTCCTGCCGTGGGGAACGTCGGATATGAAAGGCGAAGTAGTATATCGCTACTGGAGAGACGAAGTCAAAAAGCTAATAGAGATGGGCTATATCACAGAAGAGTTCTTAGAGGAGGTAATAGAGTAACGTGGTAAAGGCGAGAAGACTAAAAAGGAGAAGAGAAGAAGAACGTAGGAGAAAAGATAGAGATCTAATTAAAACAGTCGAGGAGGTATTTGATTCCTTCACATTATCTCACGTTTTCCGCCTAGAGAAGAAGGGCATAATATGGGAGTTAAAGGGAGTAGTAAGCTCTGGGAAAGAAGCTAGAGTATACTTGGGAAAGGACAAACGCGGAAACGACATTGCTGTTAAGATATATCTCTCGGCCACAGCAGAGTTCAGGAAAAGCATCAAAAAATACATAATAGGTGATCCTAGATTCGAGAATATTCCAAGAGGAAATTTTCGAAAACTTATCTATGAGTGGACCAGGAAGGAATATAGAAATCTAAAGAAAATGAAAAAGTCGGGAGTCAGAGTACCTGAGCCCTACGCCTTTTCAGGAAATGTCCTAGTAATGGAGTTTCTGGGCGAATCCGGATACAGGGCCCCGCTCATTGTAGAGGTAATAGAAGAATTATCAATAGAAGAGATTCAAGAATACTTCGACGATATTATTGAAAACTATAAGAGAATGGTGTGTGAAGCAGGGTTAATCCATGCTGATCTAAGCGAATACAACATTATGATTTGGCAGGATAAGCCATGGATAATAGACGTATCTCAAGCAGTAGCTCTGGGACATCCGAACGCACAGGAATTCCTGGAGAGAGATATCGTTAATATATTCCGGTTCTTCGGGAAGTTTATAGATATAACCTATAGTGAAAACGATCTATTGGAGGAGTTGTCAAAATGTCTCATGGAGAAGGAAAGATAAGGCCGAAGATATATGTTAAGGTCCCGCCGGAGAGGCTGGGGTCAGTCATCGGAGAAAAAGGTAGTGTAAAAAAGCAGATAATGGACGCAACCGGCACAAGAATAAGTATTGACACTGAGAATGGCATGGTCATAATAGAGCCAGAAGTAGACGGGGTTCCACCCATAAATCTAATGAAGGCCGGGGAAATAATCAAGGCTATAGCCTACGGTTTTCCGCCTGAGAAAGCAATGAGGCTTCTAGAAGAGGATCAAATCCTAGTAATAGTTAATCTCAAAGACTATGTAGGTGACTCTCAGAACCATCTTACAAGAGTAAAGGCCCGGATAATAGGTGAGAAAGGAAGAGCGAGAAAAACGCTTGAAGAAATGACAGGCACTTATATCAACGTGGGCGACTACATCGTGGCTATAATAGGAGACTATGAGAGGGCAATGGCCGCTAAAAAAGCAATAGAGATGTTGGTCGAGGGCAGAATGCACAGCACTGTATATAGGCACCTTGAGAGGGTTCTGAGAGAAATTAAGAGAAGGGAGCATCTGAAGCTCTGGGCAAAGGACGAATTCGAGTAGGAACGTTGGATTATTCCCATTTCATCTTTCTAGGAAACAATCATAAGCTATATTATGGGATAGAGGCTTCATAATAATAACTTGTAACGTGATATACTTATCTAAAAGGGAGGGGGCAATGATGTTAGCCTGCGACGAGCGGAGCCCGGTTGCGGGCGGTGAGAAGGAAGAGCCGAATGAGCCCCCTATTAAAATAACGACAGAGGATACTGACGAAGGATGCAAGGTTAGAATACTCAATGGTGCTCCCGTAATAAGACGAATAGAAGTCATACTGAAAGAACCATTCTATCATTTTAACTCGCTCGTCGGAAAATATGGATTCTATATCAAGCCAGTTCATAAGATCTATAAGACAATTAACGGTGTTAGGAGAGTATACGCATACTATGGAAAATACTGGCTAAAACGTGAAGGCAACAAAGTTGTATACGCGGGGAGTCGGAAGCCAAGAGTTATACCTGACAAGGTAATGTCTAAACTTCATAGTTTTACTATAATATTTGAGGAAGAAGACGTGATAATGGATTGCTGGGTCTATGAAAAGTTAAAGAAGTATTTCGAAGGCCTACATGTGGAAAAAACCTTCTAGAACCCTCCAAGAATTACTCTAAGGGAGTAAGGATTATCTTATCTCCGATATCCACGTTGAGTTTTTTAGAGGCTGAGCCTAGGTTAACTGCTAACTCGAGGAACCCGAAGCTATTAACGTACAATACAAGATCTCCGGGATTAACATCTGAGAACTTTCTACCTACGACGGCTGTATATGTTATTCCTTGAGTATGGTGAGTGCTAATTGCTACTTTCTGCCACGTCCTCATAGGTATAAGACCTGGATTAGCGCTAAGCGCAACGTTTCCGAACTTATCTATATACACTACTTTTAGCTTGAATCCCTCAGGTATTTTCTCTACTTGCTCCAAGCTGGTTTTCTTCAAGTCCTCGAAGCTAATGGGTGTTCCTAAATTCGATAGTTCTATCCCCCTTGTATAGAGTGCGGCTGCAGGTGCGAATACGTCCCTGCCGTGGAACGTCGAGGATACGCCCCATTTACCGAAGATTTTCCCATGGAAGTAGTGTGAGGCGATTTCGACTATTCTATCTGGCACAAGTGATACGCCGCATTCGAATCCTTCACGTATAATCGAGGGATAAAGGACTCCGTTGTTTGGCCCGATGAAAACATAGTCTCCTGCTTTAACCGCGATTGCTTCTCTTGGTCCTCCAACTCCTGGATCAATGACTGTCAGTATTACGGATCCTTTAGGAGCCCAGGGATAAGTATTGTAGACAACGTAGGCTCCTGCCAAGACATTGAAGCTTGGAACACTATTGTCTATGTCTATTATTGATGCTTCGGGATTTATCGATTTGATAAGCGCCCTTACTATACCAGTATATGGGCTGTCTCCAAAGTCTGTTATCAGTGCGATGTATTTTTCCGTGTCTTGATTGCTCATGTGGGATGCACCGAAAAATTCTAGGTTTTTGGAAGCGGTTATATAAGAATGGCGCGGCTAGCGACCCCCTGCGAGTATATAGTAGTGGGGGTTGATGAGCAGGGGGCTCTGGGCCGCGCCACATTTATTAAGATAATGATGTTATGGTTTTCTATGTATCGAGAGTTAGAATTTTCAATTATCCCCCTAGTCGCCCACTACGAGAATATTGAAGCACCATCGTTTATCAAGAAATTGTTTATATACTTACAAGAGAATCCATAATAAATTGACCTCTATATTTGAGGTGGACAATAAATGGTTACACATGATCCATATGAGGAAGCAAAGAAACAGCTAAGACAGGCAATCGAGCTCCTCGGTCTAGGAGAGGAAGTTTATGAGATACTAGCCTACCCAGAGAGGCTCCTCCAGGTAAGGATTCCTGTAAAGATGGACGATGGCTCCGTCAAGGTATTCATTGGCTGGAGAAGCCAGCACAATAGTGCTCTAGGACCCTACAAGGGAGGAGTAAGATATCACCCCAACACAGACGCACACGAGGTAATTGCACTTAGCATGTGGATGACCTGGAAGAACAGCCTCGCAGGACTCCCCTACGGTGGAGGAAAGGGAGGAATAAGAGTAGACCCACACAAGCTAAGCAAAAACGAACTCATGAGACTAAGCAAAGCATACTTCGAAGCAATCTCAGACCTAGTAGGAGTAGACCAAGACATACCAGCCCCAGACGTCTATACAGACCCACAAGTAATGAGCTGGTTCTTCGACGCATACGCAAAAGTAAAAAGAGGACAGTACTTCGGAGTAGTAACAGGTAAACCATTAGACCTAGGAGGAATGCAAACAAGAATAATAGCAACCGGATTCGGAACTGCCGTCGCCGCAAGAGAAGCAGCAAAGAAGCTATGGGGCGGACTCGAAGGCAAGACAGTAGCAGTACAAGGATATGGAAACGCAGGATACTACGCGGCAAAGTTCCTAGCTGAGTGGGGCGCAAAAGTAATAGCAGTATCAGACAGCAGAGGAGGAATAATTGTCCCAGACGGCCTAGACCCAGACGAGGTAAAGAAGGTAAAGAACGAGACAGGTAGCGTAATCAACTACGCTAAAGCAACCAAGAAAATAACAAACGAAGAACTCCTAGAGCTAGAAGTAGACATTCTAGTACCAGCAGCAATAGAAAACGTCATAACAGAAGCAAACGCAGACAAGATAAAAGCAAAGCTAATAGCAGAAGCAGCAAACGGTCCTACAACGCCAGACGCAGAGGTAATACTGACCCAGAAGGGTATCATAGTTATACCCGACATACTAGCCAATGCCGGCGGAGTAATAATGAGCCACATCGAGTGGGTCAACAACAGGATGGGAGGCTGGATAACCGAGGAAGAAGCAAAGGCACGCCTAGAGCAAAAGATGGCCAATAACTTCCTAAGAGTCTGGGACTACTGGCAGAACAAACTAGACACAAGCAAATACAATATGAGAGCAGCAGCCTACGCTATAGCAGTAGACAGAGTAGTAAGAGCTATGAAGCTAAGAGGCTGGATATAAGCCTCATATTCCTTATTTTTCTCCACACACTACTAAATTAATGCAAGACTTCGTTCTTGTTCTATACCGTATTAAATGGACGATAATGGAAGCAATACTATCCCTTCTATTGAAGTGATTGGAAAATCGGAGGAAGAGGAAAAACAACGAGTTTTACTTTCCTGTCATATCTCTAGTAGCTTTTACGATGACCTTAGCACCTTCTTCTATATCTTTTGTGGAAGTTGCGAAGCTCAGCCTTATGTAGTCTTTCCCGGTGTTGCCTGGAAAGCTTGTACCCGGTAGCACCACTATTCCATAGTCGTAGAGAAGTTTCTTAACTAGATCTTCTACACTCATCCCGGTTGCTTCGAGTAATTCCTTGACTCTGGGGAACATGTAGAATGCTCCATGTGGTTTGTAGGGTTCTATACCGACGGCGTCTTTTAGAATCTCGTACAGGAGTATGCTTCTTTTCTTGAACTCATTTATCATCTCCTGTACGGGTCTCCAGTCTCCTTTTAATGCGGCTATTCCTGCTTTCTGGACAAAGCTAGTAGGACAGCTGTACATTGACACGGCTAGGTCGAGGAGTCTCGGTATAACTTCTTTTCTAACAACTAGATAGCCTAGTCTCCATCCTGTCATTGAGAAGGTCTTTGAAAACCCGTTTACGTAGGCGACATAGTCTTTCCAGTCTGGAAATGTTAGTATGCTCGTGAACTTTTCTTCCTGATATACGAAGTTGTCATATATTTCGTCAAATAGTAGAAGTATATTCTTCTTCTTTGCTATATCGTAGAGTGCCTCTAATTGGTCTTTATCGAATATTGATCCTGTTGGGTTATGGGGATTGTTTATAGCGATTATTCTAGTTTTATCGGTTATAGCTTCCTCTATTTTTTCTATATCAAGTGAGAAGCCCTTGTCTGGTTCGAAATTCATAGGCACGTATACAGGTTTTGCACCGAAGAATTTCGCAATCTGCGAATATGCATAATAGCTAGGATCCGGAACTATTACCTCTTCTCCTGGCCTAACATATGCTGCTATTGCCAGAAATATGGCCGCTTTCGCTCCTGGGGTAACTACTACCTCGTCTTTGTCTACGCCAGCATTGTATCTCGAGTTCAGGTAATCCGCTATGGCTTGTCTGAGCTCTGGTATACCTGCAGTCTCCGTGTATCCAGTGAATCCTTCGTCGAGTGCTTTCTTAGCTTCCTCTACTATGTGCTTCGGGGTAGGAAAGTCCGGCTGTCCTATACCAAAACTTATTATGCGTTTACCCTGGGCCGCGAGTTCTCTAGCAATAGCTAGGAAGACGAATGCGGTCTCTCCGGAGATATCGTACATTGTAGGTTGGAGATCGAGTGTCGGTCTGTTCATTTGTATATCAACCCTCCATCCTGCAATTCTAGAAGAATTATTCTACGGTCTATATATAGATATACAAAAGATCTCATGAGGCTAATTATTGAACAGCGATACAATAAAACCCATTTAGACCCATATATTATAGGGCGAGGAATTTGGCAAAGAAGTCACAAAAAGTTAAAGTTCAAATCAGATGGTATAAGACGGTTACAGTCGAATATAGAGGAGTAAAAATAGACTTACTGGAGCTTGTCTCTACTTATGAGAGCGAAGAGGCAGGCAACCCATTAGACATACTGCTGAATATTGTTGAAAGACTTGCAAGGAAGGCTGATGGAGACTATTTCGAGGTAATAGTACATGACGGCTCCAGAGAAATAATGGGAGAATCCCCACGCTACACTGGAAAAAGAAGCCTATTCCTCTACCCAGTGAAGATAAAACGTATGGCTGTTGTCAAGTACAAGGATCTTAAACCAGCAGATAATAATTCAAACGGCGAAGCAGACGTATTCTCTATTAAAGAAGAAGACATCAAATGGAGGAGATTCCGTAAAGAATACTATGTGTACGAAGGAAAGATAGAGGCTGGAGACGACGTTTATCTAATAATAATCGATACTGAAGCGGGTAGACGCATTATAAGGGCGCCTACAAAGCAGATTATTTTAACTGCTTTAAGATCCTCTCAGCCTCCTCCTCGACAAGAGACTGAATCTCAGAAGAATGGACACGGATAAGGTGAAGATAGTATCCTTTTCTTGTGAAGGGCCCTTTTCCACACAACTCACAATATATAGCGTCTAGTCTTTCTGGACGAAGATAAACACCCACATTCCTAACTGCCTCGATTGTATGCTTTGCGAGGATTGGAGTCGTATAGTCCTTAGGCTCAATCATTTCTGATGCTATTCTTGCAACAGCCTCTACGATTTTCTCCATAAATATTCCTTTTCTAGGCATACAGCACTCAGCTCATCTAATTTTGATTAACTCAATAAAGAATGAGTCATTCTCCTAGGGATAAATCGTGCTCAACGAGATAC
>WAOU01000028.1 GCA_015521095.1 Desulfurococcales archaeon
AGGGAGAAAGAGAAAACGTAGAAAGAGTAATCTGCTGGGCCCTTCACGGACCTCCAGCAGCAAAAGTAGAAGCCCTTGAGGTAAAATTCGAAGAATACAGAGGAGAATTCAAAGAAATGAGTATAAGGTATTAGGCTTTCTAGCTGAAGAGTGCCGATATATCGAAGTGTAGCGTTACAGGCGGACAAGTCCTAGCCATGATAGCTGTTTCCTTAAAGACATGGCTCTGAATTATCATCTGCCTATCCCTCAGTCTTGGAATATATGGTTTATAGTCTGGATCAATATCTAGTCTCTCTAGCTGGTGCCTCTCCGTTCTCAAAATGATCTTCGTATTAGCAAGTTGGAGGATTATATCATGTAGGTCGCGTGGGCTGTGAGAAGCGAACAATAATCCAATACCCCTCGCTCTTCCTAAACGGGCGATACGCGAGATAGTTGATGCTATCTGTCTAGTTGCCTCCTGTTCTTCCCTGCTACCATGTTCCTGGGGGAAGAACTGGTGAGCCTCGTCAACCACTACTAGGACAGGAGGAGACTGTTTCCTTTCCCTATAGACTCTCTGTTTCCACACAGCTAGGCGATCCAGCAACCTATACGCTATAAGCCTAGATCCCTCCTGCCCCGAGAACGCTGTGTCCATTGCTGGTTTAAGGTCTATCACTATCGGTATACTGTGCTCCTCTGCTACGTCGATGAGCGTCTTCCAGCTAGGTTCCCTCCTTACACTCACTCTCTGGGACTTGGAATCTACATGGATAACATCGATTAAGCCAGATTCAAGAGCACTAGCCAGCCTCCTATATAATGACTCTAGGGTTCCAGAATGAGGACGCATCTTTGCCAGTATATCGTAGAGGTAGTTCACCATGTCGATAAGGGTAATGTCAGAATCACCGTACTTATAGCTGGCGTATGCGTTTTCTAAATCATTCATCGTGTAATCTCGGTCTTCCACGTACATACGTTCTATAACGATGTCTTTAGCAGAGTCGAGATCGGACACTATTTTATTTTTATCTCTATTCTTCGACTGGATAGTCGAGAGATACGCCTTCACAGCCGCGAGTACCGTGGGAAGCGGTGGATAGAACCCATAATCCTTGTGGAACCTCGTCCTCAATACTCTTAGCAGGTCTCTGGCAAACATTGTCATTCCAGGTATCATACCGAAAAGGTTCTCGGTTCCGGTCATAGTAGTATTGATAGTATATGGCGTTATGATTATACTTGTCCCAACAACGTTTACCATATAGTACTCGATGCCTCCTTTCTTGACACGAACAATACTGAAGTTGTCTCTGCCATCGATGAGAGGAGAGATAGCCTCTTCAACATATTCTCTTATCGTTGCGCGGAGAGAATCACCCGTGGATCTTAGCATCTCTACTGTTACTGGTAGGACAACTAGTACTCCCCGGGGATGCCTTAGCCGCCCCTTGTTAGCCTCGTATACCGGGTCCTGGGATAGTTGCTTTTGTGACTCTGGTCTAGGAGGGAATGGTAACTGGACATAGTCTTGATTCATATCTATTATGGCTGCGACAAGCTTCGGCTTTCCAACAGAGTATATTGATGATATCATGTTTTTAATCAAGGTCGTCTTACCGCTACCAGTTGTGCCAAGAACCAGGATGTGTTGGAGCACAGCCTTATATGGCAGATAGACAGAGATATCGGCGTTCTTAACGATACCGGCAGGATGCGCTAATGAGCCGAGTAGGATTCCATCGTCTGGGAGAGCTAGTAGGCGCATGATTACCCATGGCCTTGGATCAATGACAGGAGACTGGGGCTCGATACTGGATGATGCTGGGGAGGGATCAGCTAGATCAGGGTACCTTGCCTCCATAAGGGGCTCAGCCTCGATGATAGTTGAGGTGGCGACCGAGCCCGTGTCAGGCTCCAGACTGTACTGTGAGATAGGAGGCTCGACCCCTATCTTTGCAAGGGCATCTTGTCTAAGTATACGAGTGATCCTTAGGAGGACAACGTTTAGTGTTTTAGGATCTATTACTGCTAGATAATCGCCTATCCTGTAGAGACTGGAGGAACCAGAATAGTAGGTTTCCGGGTCGACCTCAATCTTTATGGTTTCTCCAGGCCCTACGGTCACATCCCAGTACCGTGTGGTTCTTCCCACAATAATTCCGAGCTCCTCGGCTACACCATATGCCCGCCTATATATTTCATCGAGTCTCTCTGCGAGGCCCGGAGAGCCGAGGCCTCCTAGTAGTGTGCCGAGATCCTTCTTGTCTTTCTCCATGACACTTCGGCCTCCAGGAGATTATCGTAGGAGAGGCTTCCACCAGACTCCACTATTCTCGAGGCTAGATAGTCATGTATTGCTCTGCTAATATGCTTGGACCTGTAGTCGGAGACGTGTATGGAGACTGGCGTGGTACTACCCTTTAACACGGAGTCGTAGGCGAGTATATGGTAGGCTGATAGCTTCAGTTCTCCCAGTATTTTGGATGTGGACTCTGTGTATTCTAGCCTATAAGTTCTTGGTGCCAGGCCGTGTTGCCATTTTCCAGCTGGTATAGCTGTGTATTCGAGTATCTTTACGTATGGCTGGCTTGTCTTTCTAGAGTAGAGGAATGTTATCTTAGGGCTACTGTATATTGATCCCGGGACTATTCTTGTGCAGTGTGTGTAGTAGTGGGCTAGTATTTTTTGGTCGGAATACTCTCCTTTTCTGAAGCATTGGGATAGTCTTGGTGATCCCTTTACAACCCTGTCTAGTATGAGGCTGTGTTCTAGTCGTTTAACTACGCCTATTATGGGTACTCCCTTTGCCTCGAGCCGGTGTATTGCTTGTAGACGTGTTATGACTAGTTGTTGCCAGGACTCGGTGTATTCGTTCTTGTACTCGTGGTATTTTTCGTGGGCCATGGTTAGAGGATATACTGGGCCATCTACTAGTACTACTGGCTGTATGTCTTCTCTGTCTGCGAGTTCCTCGATTATGGTTGGAGCGATTTTGTCGAGTAGCCAGTTTTCTAGTAGGAGTCTGAGCTCGTCTTGGGCTTGTTCTATGCTGTATGCGGCGTTGTAGTTGTATCCTGCTGGGTTTTTTGTTATGATGATGGGGTTGTTTGTTGAGGGGATTTCGTGGGGGAGTAATGGTATAAGGAAGCCTGGGCCCTGTAGGTTTAGCTCTGTGGTTGAGAGTGAGGGGTATTCTATTGTCTGTGTGGATCCTATTGTGAGGGTTGCTGCGCTTATTATGAGTGATCCGTGTGAGAGGTCGATGCTCCTGCTACTGCTGTCTATTCCTATCGTTATTAGTTTCCGGTTTAGGCGGGTTAGTCTGTGTTTTATGAGTTTGATTGTTCTTGGTGCGAGGAGCCTGTTTATCACGTGGTCTAGTATTATGCTGAAGTTTCCTCGGTGTTCGAGGGGTTCTCTTATTTCTAGGAGTTGGTCTAGTCTCATGGGGTCGCTGTAGGGCTGGGTATAGTTGTCGCTGTTGTCTAGTAGTGTGCTGGTTGTTTCTAGTAGTTGTAGTAGGCTAGGAGTCATACATTGGCACCTTGGATAGTTTTGTCTTTCTTTGTCCAATTGAATAATTAGCGGTAATACCTTATGTATATAATATGATATATCCGCCGGCCCCTCCCTCCTACAACCTACCGAGCATCCGGAGGAGCCTCAAAGCATTATCATAGAGAATAGCACGCTTAGCATCACTACCTATACCTAGCTTCAAGATATCCTTTACAGAATCCTCTATAGTGAAACCGACGAGATACGGGAAATCACTACCGAACAGGATCTTATCATATCCAACTTCCTCAACAGCCCGTTCAACGAATAAGGGATCAACAGCGCTCGTATCCATCCACACATTATCAACGCTATAGGCCTGCAACGCTTCTCTAAAGTAGATGCCCGGCATAATAGCGCTGTAGGATCCCATATGAGCGATTATAAAGGGGACGTTAGGGAACTTCCTGGCTGCTTCCGCAACGAACTTTGGTCTCGCATGCCTACACATCCTCGGGAGCTCCCAGAGGCCTGGATCGCAACCGGTATGCACTATGACTATACCACTGATGCTCTCAACGAACCTGTATAGTTTGTAGAGCTTGCTGGAGGATGGACTTATACAGTGAAGAGTAGGATATATCTTGACGCCTAAAAGCTTATCCCGGTAGGCTCGCATCCTCTCTATTATCCTGTCTACGCCGTAGTCGGGATTATAGCTTCCAACTGGATATAGTCGTCCAGGATATCTTTCGGCAGCTTCTACTACTTCCTCGGTCCCCCGCCTATGCTCTATTAACAATTGTACGTGTTCATCGATACCCTTATCGGGTTCGAATATAAGCGTCCTGATACTCCGGATAGGGCTATGGGCCACGTAGTCGAGTATCTCTTGGACCGCGCTTCTCACATACTCGGGGTTAATGCGTTTTTTGAAGCTCTCAACACCGCCCTCTATGGCGATAATCACTGCTCTCTCTACACGGGCCTCGTCTAGCTTCCTCACCAAGTAGTCGGCAGCGGCGATAGGATCCTTGTACCTATAGGGTAGATGTAGGTGGAAGTCTATTACTGGGCCGTAATCCATGGCTTACCCCATCGGTATCCACATAGATATGGAGCGCTTGTAGAGTAATTAACTTAGACGAGTTCAACACTACTAAACAAGGTATATGCACGATGAAGAAAAGTCCCAGGAACGAACACGAGTTATACAGAGAGTTAGCGAGGATAACCCAATCAGAGCACTGCCTGGACTATGACGCGTGTCCTCTACCAGGCACTAATCTAGTAGTCAACATAGATGGATACTCCGAGACGTACAGCAGGTATGCCTGGATAGACATCGATGCATGGGCTTACCGCGCAGTAATGGCATCATTATCAGATATCATTGCTGTAGGCGGGCAACCTATAGCGGTCATGATCAGCATAGGTGTAAAGAACAGGGAGGAAGCACTAGAGGCGGGTCACGGAATCCAGATGGCTTCCCAAGATACTGGCGTTAAAGTGCTCAAATCTGATACTAATCTGGCTCGCTATGAGAGATGGATAGATATCGCATCTATAGGCATGACTCCTAAGGCTCCCATACCTCGAAGAGCCAGAGAAAATGTTACAAGGAGAATTAAGATAGTACAATTAGGATATTCAGGGTATGGATTGCTTGAAACCATGATTGCAGAAGGAAAACTACACTACGAGCAAATACCGGGATGGTTGATATACCGGAAGCCACCTGTCAAGGCATGGAGAATACTGTCTAGATGTGATGTTATTGCTGGAATGGATAACAGCGACGGCCTAGGCTACACCCTTGCAACTCTAGGATACTTGAACGAGCTAGATATCTACATTGAACATGTAGCTATAGACTCTAGAGTAGCCAGGATACTCGATCAAGAAGGAATACCAGTTGATGTCCCCCGCATGCTTGGATCCTGGGAAGACTATAATCTTGTATATCTGGTCGAGGAAGACCATGTAGAGTGCCTAAAACAACATGCTAGATCAGAGAATGTTCCCTTCGCTGTGATGGGATGGGCAGAGAAAGGCTCTGGGAGACTAATATACAAGGGAATGATAATAGATGATGGGAAAGGATGGAGCTGGGTCTAACACGGTTATAAAGCAGAAGGATACGATCAAGGGTAGACTTCCCCATACGTGTTGTAAGGTCTTTCCACTATTGATTGGCCTTGGACTGGATTCTCTCCTTTATCTTATCGGCCAGCCTAATGATGTTTTTCTTTGTAGGCTCTACCTTTACAAGTCTATAATAGTATCTTCCTCGATCAATTATTTCTCCTCGTATGCTCTCGATCTCTACTCTTAGGTTCCTAACTTCTTCTGCTAGGTCATCTTCTTCTGCTAAGATTAGGACTTGGTGGGCCTCTTGTAATGCGTCTGATAGGTCTCCAGTCCTTATAGTCTTTGGGGCCTCCCTCCCAAGCTCCTTTATCTCGTCTGCTATTTTAAGAGCCCACTTGAGAATCAGGTCGTTGAGGCTCTTCTCCTTTTCTTGAACGGTCAAATCAGCCCACCCTAAACTCCATATAATAAGACTGTGCTTTCGCCCCTAATTACTCTTATTTATAGACGTGTTCTAAGTATAATGGAAGTAACTATATATTCTCTGGAGCCTTGAGATAAGTCCGTCTATACGATTGACGAGGTAGTCTATGCCTGTAACATTGATGGTGTTGTTTACCTCCATCCTGTATCTTATCGCTCGTGATAGTTTGATTAGTAGTTCTATCTCGGTTGTTAACCCTGAGTATGGTCTACGTATTAGTTGGGGAGCCCTGTCTAGGTCCTCTACAAGATCCTTGAGTTCGAGGAGGGCCTCTTCGAGTCCTCCAAAGTATATTGATTCGGGGACGTTTAACCGTTGCCTATAGAGGTAGAGGATTGCTTGCCAGATTTCCTCTACCCCTGTTAGGCTGTTCCGGGGCAAGACATATGCACCTTCTCAGACTGTGGGATCTTTGTGGGAGCTTATATAGATTTCCTAGTCTGAAACAGGCTCATAATTAATATGGTTTGTAAAGAGGACTAGCTAGGAGAGTTTATTAAATTATATAATAGATGGATCCATCTATAATAGGTCTTGATGTAATGTCATGTAAATACATTACATATGGGTGTATTAAGTTCATGTGTTAGGTTTAAAACCTCGTGTAATCATATATATGAAGCGGTGCAGTGCACCTTGAACCCCTCTAATACAAGAAGAGGTATCAGGATTTGATGAAACCCGAAAAAGAGTACAAAGAATACACAAGCACACTCGAGGAAATAAAAAAGATACAGGTCATGATTGACCCGAAGTACTTCCGAGAAGAGCTCCTCCAAAGCTTCAAAAACAAGCTCAGCTCCTCTCTATCCCGCAAACTAGCAATTGAGGAAGTATGGATAAACGACCTCCTACTTCAAGGGGATATAGTAGACGAAGTAATAGACCAGAAAGTCGAAGACGTGATTGTGACCCTCGAAACCCTAGTATATAGAGAGCCCGAAACAGAGTATCTCGCGGTACTTGCAAGCGACGAATACGAAGTAAGAATATATGATAGTATTCACTTGTCAGGTATGGCTGTAATATCACCTGAATTTAGGCTCGAAGGCCTACTAGCATTCGATCGCTTCCTCGAGCTTCCAGTTGAGGGAGAAATAACCAAGATTCCTGTCAAGAAAATATAAAACTAGAACACACTCCCTTCTCAGAATAAAATCTATATAGGTTACTTCGAATATCCTTAGCCTAAACCACCATTATTTGTAGTAAGTCGAGGATCAATCCGAGGGTACTGTCATCACCTGATCAGCCCTAAAGCGCTACTATCATCTCCCATAGAGTCATTATATGTGTACAGTCAACTAAAAATAACCATTTGACAAGAGAGGTTTCTCTGGAGTCATGAAGCACAATGTGGACCTTATGCAATAGAAGAGGTGTATAAGAGCTATGGCATATCCAGGATTCCATGCTTCAAGGTGGATAACACCAGTTACTAGCCAACAGGTTCAGCCTGCCGGCATTGATCTTCGAGTCTCGAAGATATTCATGTTCAATGGAAAAGGACACCTCGGAGTAGTCTCAAAACAACTCGCCGAAACGACCGAACTAGAGCCAAACGGAAATAAATGGATCCTGGAGAAGGGGGCCTACAAGATAAGGTTCGCGGAGATCGTAAGTGTACCTGAAGACGCAGTAGGATTCTGCTATCCGCGAAGTAGCTTGCTGAGGATGGGAGCCTCCCTCCTCTGCGCAGTTTGGGATCCCGGATATAGGGGCAGAGGCGAGTCGCTCCTAATTGTCGAGAACCCGCATGGCATCGAGATAGAAGTAGGTGCCAGGATTGCACAACTGGTATTCATAAGGCTGGTAGAGAAACCGCAGAAGACTTATGATGGCTCGTATCAAGGAGAAAATATTGCTGACTAGATCCCAAGAAGATCAAGTACTAGGACGGCAGCCACAGTATAGATGCTCGCAGCAAGCAAGCTGACTAATATTTCTTTCCTAGTTAGGTCGGGCTTGAAGGCTTTTCCATATCCATACGCCATGAGTATAACTCCAATAATGTTTGTGACCCAGTAGGATGCAATGAACAATAGGTCAAAATACTCCATTCCCACGAGGTACGAGGCTAGCTTAGCCATAGCTAGTGCAAGGGGTACATTCACAACTAGATCATTCCACCACGATGCAGGTGATAGTATGTATCCTACTGTGCCTATTATAGAGCCATATACTCTCATTATGAATCGGTTTCTTATCCTCTGTAGCGATAGCATTCATTGTCACCTCCATAGCCTTCAAACGGTATCAGCAACTATTACTATATCCTAAGACTACTGTTTCTGCTATGTTATTGTTATCCATAGGATCCCGGGGGATACGAGTGGAAATAAAATTATGGTATAATGACAAGGAGAACAGTTATGGAAAAGTGGGAACACTACTGAGAGTAGTTTATCGGAGGTACTTAGATGATAGGTACTGGTTGAAGTATTCTGGGTTAAGTTCTTCTCCAGTTGCCATCTTTATGAGGTCTTTTGGCGGATACGTTGATCCCCATACGTGAACTAGTTTTCGTAGCTCCTCC
>WAOU01000029.1 GCA_015521095.1 Desulfurococcales archaeon
CCCGCGCCCCCCGTGTGGGGGAACGGGTCTCAAGCCCGTCCCCTTGGTCCGCTCGGGCACCCCGGCACTCCCGAGCCAACAAATAATGTTTCCTAGGAGGGTTATTTAGGTATCACGATAGGTGTCCGGCTAGATAACCACTAATACGTCTGTGTGTGTTCTCTCAAGTACTTTTTTGGTCACACTTCCGATAAACAGTCTCTCTAGCCGGCTTAATCCTCTTCTACCGACAACAATAAGATCAACGTCTTCCTGAGAAGCGATCTCAGCAATTTGATCACCTGGATCTCCTATAGCAACAATTGTTTGTGCCTCGATCCCATAATCAGAAGCGATCGTTTCCTTAAGTTTCGATAGAGCCTTCTCCGCAGCTTCCTTTAAAGGACGCGTGTCGACTACCTCCGGTACCAGTAGCTCTCCTAGAAGAACAGTTGGAGGCGGGACTATAGATACAAGCAAGAGGCTCGATCCCATACTTTTAGCGATTTCGGCTGCCCTTCGAGCAGCCTTGAGAGAAGCTTCAGAGCCATCGATTCCTACAAGAATTTTCTTGTATACCATATCTATCACGCTCCAGTAGCTGGATATCTAAATTATTATTGTTAGTCTAAATGTATATAAAATGGCCCCGATGAGGAACGCCACGCAAATGACCTCTTCAACGAATTGGAATGAATTAGGCCTGTGTTACCGAGGGCGCCGGAATAGATTCTGTTAATTCTCTTTCTAATAGAGTGGCCACTTGCTGGATGGGGTCAAACAATATAGCTTACCGCTTTACAATATGTTGATAATTGTGGGATGATGATATCGAGGTAAACCGAATCGCTGTGTGGACGTTATCCCCGTCTGACCCATCCAAGATACGGTGAATGAGAAATGAAGTGCAAGGACACCGTTACCATAGTACTATATGTGCCTCTGGAAAAGAGCCTGCCACTAGTAGTCCAAGAAATAAAAAACTGTAGAGGACGCATACTAAGCTTAAACGAAGAAAACAGAAGAATAGTGTTTACTACAACTAGGAAAAGTTTGGCTAGTACTATATGTAGGAGGCTAATAGAAGAACTAGGAACAGCAAGAATAGAACTATCCATAAAGTGTAAGTTATTAGATCGCCGTAAAGCGAAAAAGTTGATTGATATTCTGAAAGAACTAGGATTCAGGAAATACACGGGCACCTGCGGAAACCATTACTTTGTCGGGATTCTCTGCTCTAGGATAGTAGTGATCGAAATAGAGTTCAAGAAGACGAGGCTACGGTTAAAACCTGGAAAACATACCGTTGGGAAAAGGATTATTAGTCCTCCTCTTCCCTCACAGTTAGAATTAGACCTAGACGATTTAGACAAAGCCTACGAGGAATGCTTGAGAGAACTCGCAGAATTACCTAAAAGGTGATGACAGATGATGACGCCTGCTGATTTCTTGATACGGATGCTGATAGCGCTTCTAGGAGGAATGTTGATAGGATTAGAGAGGGAAAGAGCACAGGCTAGCTCTATCGCTAGAGAGAAAGGAAGCATCCCTGGGCTAAGGAGCTTTGGTTTGCTGAGCCTGTTCGGTGGCCTTATAGGTTATCTCTCGGTGGCCCAGGGAGACCAGAGACTCGACGTATCACTTGTTGCAGTAAGTTATCTAGCCTTATCGGCGCTCGTTATTCTCTATGCTTACTCTAGAATGGTTAAGAGAGGAGTATCAGGAATAACAACTTACATTGTCATGTTTACAACATTTGTCATAGGGTTCCTCTCTGGAATAGGCCTTGTACTAGAATCGGCTGCGTCGAGCGTGATAGTAACTCTGGTCCTAGCACTCAAGAATCCAGCAGAGAAAATAGCAATGACACTTAACTATGACGAGCTACTAGCAATGCTAGAAGTAGCTGCATTAGCACTAGTGTTCGGGCCCTTAATACAGTCATATGCTGAGCAGAGCGGTCTAAGTATTGTCTTTAAGATCTACTTGTTCTTCACGATTATATTGATGATATCTTTTGCAAGCTATATGACGGCCAAGGCCTGGGGAGCAAAGGGATTATTTTATGCTGCACTTCTCGGATCCCTTGTTAATAGCGAGGCGACGGCTAGTAGCACGGCGCTCGTTGTATCACGGATAGGTAACCTAGTTGATAGAAAACGATTATTGGGAAGCTTGATCCCTCTGATAATAGCTACCGCACAAGCGAAGCTCGCTATTCTCGGTATAATCGGAACCTATCTATTTGCTGACATAATATATGGAGATGTCGTATTAGCAGGGCTCCTAATAATCCTCGTGGCAGTAGTTATAGGCTACATATCAGCGGCAAAAACCTCGACATATACCTATACCCTGCAACAGGTAGAGATCCAGAGCCCACTCTCATGGAGTACAGCTCTCAAAGGTGCGGTAGCATATGGAGTACTGACTGGCCTGTTCCTTATACTCCCGAAGACAAGCATAGGAAGCTGGTATGGGATGCCCCTACTCCTTTCATTCATAGGCGGACTCGTTAATGCAACAGCGGTAATCCTCTCCATAGGTACAAGTGTAGCATCTCTTACCCATTGTCAAATCATTTCGTCAATTCTACTTACAATAAGCGCAGCCTCGATAAACAAAATCCTCTATATAAACACGACACGTCTTTCAAGAGAAGAATTCAAGACAATAGTAGCGTGGAGCGTAATAATGTCACTTGTCCCAGTAATCATCTTATTAGCAGTGGCATCAAACTGTTTCTAGCCACCACACACTTTTCAGCAACGTCAGTCTACCTGATCACTCTACAAGTCAATCAGAAGTACCTTGGTGCGGGGGGTGGGATTTGAACCCACGCAGGCCTACGCCATCGGGTCCTAAGCCCGACCCCTTTGACCAGGCTCGGGCACCCCCGCACCGTCCTCTTGAAAAATTGATATGTAGTGTCTTATTAGGATTACGATTCCTCTTCTTCGTCCTCTAGGCTTACGAGTGCTAATATCTCACGATAAATTCTCTCGGCAATTCTCTTCTCTACGTCCTCGGCGTCAGATAATAGCGAAGACAGGTTGTCTTCTAGGTAAGAATCTATATCACCGCTCACTTCAACGATTTTCTTTTTAATAACCTTTGGGGCTGGCACTAGCACAGATGCTCTCACTATTGCCTGACCATTTATAGGTGTTATCATTATTGCACCTGCGTCTTGATCCTGATAGACAAGCTTGAATACTATGTCTCCGGTGTCAGTTTCTCCGAGTTTCTCTAGTTGGTAACTTGGCTCTTCTTCTAGAACCTCTTCTGCCCTAGATACTACTGACTTAAGTTTAGATTCAACTTCTTCATCTGGCACTCTCTTCCATACTTGGACTGTTAACGTGTCCAGTAGCCATTTTATCTCTCCATCTCCTATCTCGTAGTCTACACTTATCCTGACGACGTCTCCCTTATCCACTTGTAGATTAGTCACTAGAATCTCGAAAAGAAGCCTGTTGAGCTCGCCAGCTGCCTGTGCAACTTTTTTCGCGTCTATTTCACCGTTCTTTATTTTGTCTTTAAGCTGTGCGAAAAGGACCCTCCGAACCTTATCCGCATAGCCTCCTGCTATAACGAGCCCGCTCCTCAATGTAGGCATGGTTCTCGCCTCTTTTATCCCACATTTATAATAATATATTGTTTCAATAAATGATAAAAGAATATACTCAAGAAAACACTTACTCGGCTAACATCAAATTATAATCCTACAGAGATACATTGGACAAGTTGAGAGCCGACTCAGACTAATAATGACGGGTATGAGGAGCCGACCACCGTAAGACCCTGGCGCAATAGTGGCCAGGGGATGACAAGCGATAATTTATGAATAATTTATGAAAGTATTTTACTTGAGATAACTATAGTCGATAGGCTCCTCCTCTTCCACAGAGTAGCTTCCCGTATTTTCTAAGTGCCATATTATCTCGACTACTTCGTCAAGGGCCCCGTTAACGAAGAGGATTCCGACTCCATGATTCTCTATAACATTGCCTAGATAGAGATAGGCTGTCTTTGAGAGATTACCTTTTTTCGAATAGAATAAGAGCAGGGGCTTTTTTCCCAACTCCTTTATTTTTTCTAGGTAAGGGATAAGCTCCGTAATAATCCTGTAAGATTCTCTCCCTGTGAGTAGATAGCCAGGGCTAAGCACAACGATATAGGCGATGAATTTCGAGCCACGGACTATGACTACGGGTGGTAAATCGTTATCGAAGTCAGCTTTGTTTGCGTCAAACCCTTTAAGCTGCTCAAGCAGTTTCAGGGCTTCTTCCCTCGCAGCATCCACGTTGAGAACGATTCTGGGATCATTTATTCCTTCCTTCATGATCTTGTCTATTAGTGTTTCCTCTGCCAGCGAGATCATCGTCATTTCCCATCAACTTGGTTTCTCTGCTTACCTCTAATATTCTGGATACTAGGCTAGCTTATTTTTACTATACATGTAGACTGTTATCTTATCGAGAGGGATTACTATTGGAGCAGAGAAGAATGCTACTGACCACGGTTACTCTAATAGTTTTGATGCTAAGTATGATAATTACACCATTAATAAATGTCTCTGCCGCAGAAGACACTATCTCTGTTAACCTCGTTTATAATGGGCGCGTCTTCCTCGAAGAACAGGTGTGCTGTCGTGGTATCCCAATATATATAGCTAGCATAGGAGACAAAGTAGGCGTAATAGTGTATTATAGTGGAAACCACACTAGCATTCTATATATAGTTGATAAAGCTTCCACCGATATGATCGATAAACGAACATTTGACGAAAGCAGTCCTCTCTGCATGGAGAAAATCTCGAACACCCTTCTAGACATTGTCTTCTACAGGGGCTCATCTATAGAAGAATACATATATGACCTTGCAGAATCCCGGCTGATCCCCGGGTTTAGGTATCCAGCACCTTCTGGCTCGGTGATAAACGGCTGTACAATAAGCAATGGAAATTACATGATATATGGCTCTAAGATAGACCCAGTCAATGGTTATCAAAATCTACTACTAGTACTGGGATCTACTGGTAATAAAATAAGCGAGCTGGTCTGGGGATCAGCGGGAGACGAGGCGATCCTAGATGCGAAAGCCTCAACAGATACAGTATATGTACTATCACTTAACGCCACAAGTGGAGATAATCTTACATTATACTCAATTGACAACCTCCATGGATCTCCTAGACTACTTACAACCATAATAGGTTTCAAGCCTATAGGGATTGACACCGACAACAATGGCACAGTCATTATACTGGGAAGAACAGCGAAGAACACTCCAGGATTCATAATATATAACACAAGCGGTCAAAGACTAGTAGAGATCAACCAGACAAGTATAGTTTTCTTAAACTCCGTGTTCATAGACAAGGATCTCTTGCTCGTAGCAGGATACATGTACAACCAGACAACTCAGGTAACCGATGGAGTATTATTACCAGAACCCATTTCGTTGATCTCGACATATACGAATGTAACCCCTATACTTGTAACAGGAAAAGACAACGTCTCCATAACCTCGCTCACCGCCGATCAGAGCACCCTAATAGTTGGAGGTCTACAAGGATACGTACCCTTCATAGCATTTTACAATATCGTGATACAAGAACAACCAACAGAAACAACCACCACAAATAGCAATACCACTGGGTTACCCGAGCAAAACAAAGTAGAACAAATCATAGCCGCATCACTATTACTAGGACTGATCGGAATCATAACCCTAACATACATCCTAAAGAAAAGAAACTCTCCAAAACAAACTAGGAGAGGATTAACCTAGTAAAATGTCGTTTTCCTAAATAGCAGTAATTATATCCAGCATGCCCCCTCCCCCACCCAACCAGAAAATACCTAAGACATACGGGGCATAGGATGAGAAAAGGACTAAGCGAATTACTAGGAGCCATGATAATAACGATAATCGCATTATCACTTGTAGCCACATACACACATTTAATAAATACAGCCAACAAAAAGCTTATTGAACAAATAGAACAGAAAGAGCGAAGACTAGAAGTTCTCGGAGCATCAATAATAATTCGAGCGTATCCATCCGATACGGGAAAATTAAACATAACAATAATCTCGCAAATAGCTCTTTCACCACAATACATAATCATATTGGATAAAACAAGTGGAGCAACGAGAATAATCGAGACACGAAACCTATCAATAACACCCGGCCAGCAAGCCATAATTACTATAAACTATAACTATACGTGTCAGCCGATAAAAATCATGATAATAGATGAGTCCGGAGCAGTCATATCTAGAGACTATACATATCTGGACTGTATAGATTCGCTGGCAACAACTACTCAATACTATGACCCAATAACAAAAACACTATCAAGAATTATAACATACACAGGACAATCAACCAGCACAATACTCGTAAACCAACCACTCGATATAAGTCTCTCGCTAGTCACTCCAGGATTCTCTATAACGAATTCGTCAATGACATTTGATGTATATCGAGAAAACGCATACCTTGGTAGAATAACCATAGGGCAAGAGATACAAGTTATAGATGTAAACGGGACAACAGCATATATCGGAGCAATGACATACAAAGATCTATCATTACTCTATATAAGGCTAGGCTCAAACCATACAATAACACGCTTCCTAGGAGAACTAAACGCGTCGATGAACCTAAAAGCAGTCTACTCCGGAGTAAGCTTCCGACCATATGGAGGACTACAAGACACCACACTACTAATACCATACACATCCCAAGTCAATGGCTCTATATACTACAAGTTCACAAGAAAAATAGTCTCAGGATCACTCACATACACCTACATATACATAAACAACAACGCCTCTATTACATTCATCGCCGACAATATACTCCTACTGGCATACGCGAGCCAAGATAAACCGCTGGGAGGACAAATAGATCTCAACATAGGAATAAGAGAGATAACAGGAATAGATCCTCCACTACAGACAACATACTTAGGAAGAATAAACGGTCAAACAATAATAAAAACAGTCATTACAAAACCATTCCCAGAGGATCCTCCAACTAAAGCATATACAGGTCTCATCGAAAAATTCCAGAAGATCAACCTAAGCCTTGAAGCAAAAACCAACAACACTCTAAGAGGCAGATGGAACCTAGCCGTAAAGAACCAAGTCGCATTAACCACAAGCACTCCAATCGACCTATACTTAACATTATCCATACCGCCGCAACTCTATCTAAATACATCATATTATCTCGAGACGACAACCAACTCTTCGTTAAACACATATACAATAGAAATTATTGGAACAACGAAACCACAGCAACTCCCACTACCATGGAGTATACCAATAACCATAATCGTAGATAATGAGAATCAAAATATAACCCTAACAATAACAAGAGAACCCTCAAACATCTACATAACAAACACAACGCCGACCCCTAAAGCCACAGTCTTCCCGCTGGACACAATCGAAGCCTACACAATACATGCTATTAAGCTAAATCTAACAACTCTTCAATATCCTATAACAATGCTATACAATGGAACAACCATATACACGAAGAATACCCAGACAACAGTACAAGAACTACAAGCAACTCTCCAATCAAACACCGCAATAATATATACAGGAGAAGAATCAAGGGCACCCATAATAATACTAATAAACGGATAATACGAGGACGAAGCATTCTTCTACCTACCTTTTATACGATGACAAGCCAAGCTCAACAACACTTAATAAGAGAAGGACAGACACCAGACACACCATAGGTGTACCACTTTGACAATGAATCCCGACTATAATACAAGAGTAGACTTATTCAAAGAAAGCCCAACTAGAAAAATAGACGTCATAAAAGAAAAACTACAACAAGAAGGAAAAGACATCATACTCCTATCCACAGGACAACCAAGCATTCCCCCACCCAGATGGGCTAGAGAAAAACTCGCAGAGGAACTCCTAGAAGAATCAATGAGGCTCTACGCCTACACACCGACCCAAGGAAGAAAAACAGTGCTAGAAGCGATAAGAGGAGAGCTCGAAGAACACGGGTTAAAACTGGGGGAGAAACAAATAACATTGACAGCCGGTGGACAATCAGCACTATTCGCCACAATCACAGTACTCTTCAAACAGGGCGACAATGTAGCCGTATTCGACCCAATGTACTTCGGATACTGGCCGCTACTAGACTATGCTGGAGTGAACGTAATAGACATAGTAGAAGATATCAAACAAGGATTCAGGCCCGACCTCGATAAACTAGAAGAAATAGCTAGCAAAAAGAAGCTAAAAGCAGTTATACTCGTCACACCAGACAACCCCACAGGACGAATAATAACACGAGAAGAAGCAGAAAGACTAGCGTCGCTAGCAGAAAGACACGGATTCTACATAATAGTAGACGAAGCCTACAGAACACTAGTATACGAAGGAGAACACCACTACATATACAAATACGCCCCCGACCGGGTAATAGCGCTCAACGCTTTCAGCAAGGACCCAGGAATACCCGGCTGGAGACTAGGATTCGCCTACGGCCCCGAATGGATAATACAACGAGTAAAACTAGTCGTTCAAGAAACAGTCTACTGTACGCCAGCAGTAGCCCAAAGACTAGTAGAAATATACCTCACAGGCCGGAAAAGAAGAGAAGAACACGTCGAAAGGGTCAAACAAATCTACACGAGCAGGAGAGACGCCATGATAAGCGAAATAGAGAAAACCCTGCCAAGAGCAGAATACATCAGGCCAAAAGGAGGAATGTTCCTGTTCCTAAACCTAGAAGAATACCTCAAGCCTAAATCAATGACCGCAGAAAAACTAAGCCTAAAACTACTAGAGGAAAAAGGAGTAGCCACAGTACCAGGCTCCTACTTCAGCAAACACTACAAATACGCGCTCAGGCTAAGCTTCGTAAGCGAAAAACCTGAGAGAATAAGAGAAGGAATACGCAGGCTAGCACAACTACTCGAAGAAATCTAAAATAAATCGCCAGGCACCTGACACGATACACTCAAGTACCCCAACAAGCAAGAGGAGAGGGCAATGTCGACAATAGTACTAGATCCAACACCCTACATAATGCTCTTCATAGTACTAGACCCAGTCGGAATAATTCCATACTACCAAGCTATAATAAGCAAAGTACCACCATCATCACGTAAAGAAGTACTTAGAAGAGCCGTGTTAGCGGCGCTAGCCATGCTCCTAGGCTTCGCGCTACTAGGAGAATACCTCTTCGGAATACTAGGAGTTACACTAGGCGATTTCCAGATAGCAGCGGGACTCATCCTCCTAATATACGCAGTATCAAGCATCTTCGAAATAAACCTAGGCGCCACAGGCCAAAGCACTAGCGTAGCAATATTTCCCCTAGCGACGCCCCTCTTAGCAGGGCCCGGATCCATCACCACACTCATATACATCAAGTACATCTATGGGCTAGGAACGGCAATAGCCGCCACAGTAATCAATATTGCACTCGCATATCCTATCCTTGCATCCAGTAACCTTATACTAAGGTTCCTAGGCCGGCACGGATCACTATTCATAGATAAGTTTATGAGCCTCATACTGGCAGGATTCGCAGTATCAATAATAAGAGAAGGGATCCAAGCACTACTTGGTGGATAACACTTTCTAAAAATGCGTTCCTACAGAGAGATTTTTGCTGAGGCATTATGAAAATCTTCATAGTTGGGCCGTGGATAAATATTATGTCGGCTTACAGTTAGCTGACTCGGAGAACGAGGATGAACAAATGTAAAAGTGTGCTGAGCCTCTTATCCTCACTGGTCTCAGTAGACACAGTGAACAGTCCAGCGGAAGGAAAACTTGTAGGGATCAAAGAGGCACGAGTTATAAGTAATATTCTAGAGGAGCATGGCTTCAGCCATAATGTAGACGAACACGCGCCAGTACCTATACTCTACGACATACGTGGAGAAGGCAGGCCTGTAACCCTATGGCTTGCACACTATGATGTTGTTCCTCCAGGCCCCGGGTGGACCAGGGATCCCTTCAAGCTAACAATAGAAGATGGGAAAGCATATGGAAGAGGAGCCACAGACGACAAGGGCAACGTTACTGCTCTAGCAGAGGCCCTAGCCTCGTACGAGCCAAAACGAGGAACAATAATAATCGCGTTCACCGGAGATGAAGAGATAGGAGGTAAAAGCGCTGAATACCTCGCGGAGAAGCTAGGAGAAATAGGCTTATTCCCGGACTACATGGTAAACGCCGACGGAGCACTATCAAAAGTTATTATCAGGAGACGAGGAGGATTCGGGGCCCGAATAAGAGTAAAATCCCAGAAAGAACTAGTAAAGGGCCGAGTACGAGAGAAAACATTCGAAACAAAGATCCTACTAAGAGAAACAATGCACAGCGCATACTTCATACCAGGAGTAGACACCCACGCACTAGTCGCGGCTAGTCTCTGGATAAGAGACAATAACATACCTGTCTCAAGCCTCTCAGGAGAATGGGTAAAGAGCAACGTTATACCGAGAAAGACCACTATAAGATATGTTGAGACAGGCGGAGACGAACTAGCAGAAATAGATACCACGCTAACACAGCTTCTCAAAAGCATAGTACCCCTCGTACGAGCACCTATTCCAACAGAGAAATACAGTGACTACGGAGTATCTATAAACCCCAACTACTATACTTTCAAGGAAGACTACCACGAACTAGTCCTAGACATAAGAGCCATGACAACAGACAAAGATAAAATACAAGAGACGCTGGAAGAAATACTAGAGAACAACCTAGATAATGAATACACACTTACAGTAACAGGCGGAAAAGGATATCTCTATACCGATAAAGACTCGATACTCGTAAGGAAAGCATCAGAGACAAACAAGCTCCTAGGCCTAGACCCAGAACCCATAGAGGCCGGAGGAGCAAGCGACAGCAGGTACTTCAGCCCGAAAGGCGTAGAATCCATAGATTATGGCCCCCTCGGAGGAAACATACATGGACCAAACGAATACGTTAGCATAGAACATCTATGCAAGACGATCGAATTCTATAGGAGACTTGCTAGAGAGCTGCATGGATAAAGTAGGGTGGCTAGGAGGGAGCAGAGATGAGCGAGATAAGGCTGAGAAATACTCTAGGGAGAAGAATAGAAGTCTTCGAGCCAGTGAAGCCTCCACTAGTCAGCATGTATGTCTGTGGACCAACACCCTACGATTACACACACATAGGCCATGCGAGAACCTTCGTAGCATTCGACGGTATCAAGAGATATCTCAGCCTGAGAGGATACAGTGTATTCCATGTACAGAACATAACTGATATCGATGATAAAATCATCAATCGGTCACGCGAGAGAGGAATCGACTGGAGAAACCTCGTCCAGGAATACATCAACGACTACATGGACATGCTCACAACCCTAAACATACAAATAGACATACATCCACGAGTAACAGAACACATAGACGACATAATCGAATTCATCCAAGAACTAATAGAGAAAGGCTATGCATATGTTGCAGAAAGCGGAAGCGTATACTTCGAGGTAGACAAGTACCCAGACTACGGGAGACTAAGCGGTAGAGCAAACAAGAACCTATGGGGACAAGAAGAAGAACACGCCAACGAGAAAAAGAAACCCTACGACTTCGCACTATGGAAAGCCGCCAAACCAGGAGAGCCAAGCTGGCAGAGCCCCTGGGGCCCAGGAAGGCCAGGATGGCACATCGAATGTAGCGTTATGAGCACAAAGTACACTGGACCAAGCCTAGACATTCACGGAGGAGCAGCAGACCTAATATTCCCACACCACGAAAACGAAAGGGCACAAAGCGAGGCCCTCCTAGGACACAAGCCCTGGGTAAAATACTGGCTCCACACAGGATATCTAACCATAGAAGGCGAAAAAATGAGCAAGAGCCTAGGAAACATCATAAGCGTAAAGGATGCAGTAAAAGAGTGGGGGCCAGGACCTCTAAGACTATGGCTTCTAAGCGGCCATTATCGAACCCAGCTGGAATACAGTGATCAAAGCCTACAACAGTCAAAACGTCTCTACAACCGGTTTAGAGAAGTAGTACAAGAACTCCACAAAAGACTAGAAAAACAAGAACCAACCTATGTGCTTAAACCCTCAGAGTTAGACCTACTAGACTCGCTAAGAAAGATACACAGGCGCTGGCACACAGAGATGAGCAATGACTTCAACTTCGCGGGAGCAATAAGAGAAGTATGGGAATTCACGAACCTCTACTATAAAGAACTGTCAAGCATAGAAAGTAACACGATCATCCTCTACGCATATAAAATAGGACAAGAGATGAACAAGGTATATGCCGTGGCAGACGACGTATACCAAGCAGCTGAAAGAGCAGTTCCGGAAGTGAACGAGCAACTAGTTGACCTAATAGTATCAGTTAGAACAGAGCTCAGAAAGAACAAGATGTACGACTTAGCGGATACAATACGTGCAAAACTACTAGAACTCGGCATACAGCTAAAAGACTACAAGGATAGGACTGAGTGGAGCTGGAAATGACCCGGGAGACCCATGAACGATATTCTAGGCAAATCCCACTCCTCGGAGTTGAAGGACAGAGAAGACTCCTTAACTCACACGTAGTAGTCGTCGGGCTCGGAGGGCTAGGAAGCCTTGTATCAACATATCTTGCCCTAGCAGGAGTAGGCAAACTAACCCTAATAGACGGAGACAGGGTAGAATGGAGCAACCTAAACAGGCAACTACTCTATGACGAGGCAAGCATTGGCCTCCCAAAACCAGTAATAGCGGCTCGAAGAATACGCCAATACAATACCCACACAGAAGTAGACTACCATATAACACGCATCACAAAAAACATAGACCTAGAGAAGACAATAGGAAAACCTGACCTAATAATAGACGCATTAGACAACTGGATCTCAAGAAAGATCCTAGGAAAATACATGTGCGAGAACAATATACCCCTAGTACATGCAGCAGTAGACGGCTTCTACGGTCAAGTAATCCTACTTGACCCAAATAAAGGATACTGCATAGATTGTATAGCGCCTAGGACAGAACACAAGCGAAAGACCCCGATACCAAACGTAGGAGCTGGAGTAGGAGTAATAGCATCACTAGAAGCACTGACAGCCATAGAATATCTCTCAGGGATAACAGACAGAACAGGAATACTCTACGTAATAGACCTAAAACACAGACAAATAACCGAACTCAAGCTCAAGCCATGCCACAAGACTTTATAAAACCCACCACAATATCCAATACAGTGGACAAGGCAGGGCCCGTAGCCCAGCCAGGATAGGGCGCCGGCCTTCTAAGCGCCCAGCCGGACCCTGTGCGGGAAACGCCGGCGGTCCCGGGTTCAAATCCCGGCGGGCCCGCCACAAATCCCAAATAGCGGGGCTCCTTCCCCCACACCATAATGTTTCCACATGTTATAGGCTACATGCGATGAAACATGAAGAATCGGGCTATAAGAGGGTCATGTTCTAGTTAGGCTCTCCTGATGGAGGCGATTAGGTGGCTCTTGTTTAGTACTGGGCTTCTTCGGGATTTACAAGTATTTATAAGTATAGGATCATATTTAAACTTCATGACCTCAATGTCCAAATACCTATATAGAAAAAGGGTGAAGAAACCGTGGCACGGGCCAGGAAGAGGAAAGGTATTGTTGGTATCGAAGCAGCGATTGTCATGATAGCATTCGTGATAGTAGCAGCCGCACTAGCATTTGTAGCACTAAACATGGGAATGACAGCAACACAGAAGACAAAAGAAGCCATAACCTCAAGCCTCGGAGAAGCGGGAAGCGCCCTAATGGTAGACGGAGACGTAATGGCGTACTACAACGGTACAACAATAACGGATGTCGTTGTGCCAATTAGACCAAGCTCTGGAAAGTACCCAGTAGATTTACAGCAGGGTAAGACAGTAATCTCGGTACAGGCAGGATCAGAATACTATGCAAGCATACAGTTCACGGTGTATCCAACATCAACAACTGACGACCTACAAACAATACTCTCAACAACTGGTCTGAGTACTGCCAACACAACTCAAGGAGCGATAGTATTCCTAACTAATGACGGAGACCAAGTATTGGAGTTCGGCGAGAAGGCTCTTGTAATAGTCCACATACCCACGGGACTACAGCCATATGATCCATTCAAGATCGAGATAAAGCCGCCAGAGGGAGCACCACTGGTAGTTGAGAGAGTAATACCACCATCCCTACCAGGAACTGCCGGTCCTCTAAGCCTAGGCTAAACTAAATAACTATCCTTTTTTCCTTAATTTAAAATAATATTTTTTACATAATGTATGTGAGGTGATTATGATGAGCACGGAGCAAGTAAACAACGGAGGCACCGACATCAAAGAACTAATAAGGACACTAAAAGAATTAGTCCTAGAGCTAAGAAGCGTTGTAGACGAAATATCGAATCCACTCTTACAGCCATCACGTCCTACGCAGACAATAAAACAAACGCCAACACAAGAAGAATCCAAGAGCAAAAAACAAGTCGAAGTGGTAAAATCGCTTGAAGTTGCTCCCCCCTCCCCCCTCCCCTCCCAACAACTAGCCACAATACAGAGTCTAGCTCCATCCCAGACACAGCATCCGGCTCCAAGAATACTCCAACCATATACCTACCAGGGGATGCTACAGTTCAAGCCCCAAGAAGAGGTTAAACGAGAAGAAATCCAGGTATCAAGCAAGAGCATGGAAGAGATGAATCTCGAGAAACTTGCAAGCCTACTTAGACTAGTATACGAGCTACAATCAAGAGTCCCACCCGAATACCTACACACTCTCGCAGACATCCTAATGAAGAGTTCACTAATAGATGAGACCCAAAAAGAAACCCTCGAGAAAATCATAGAGCTCGGCAAGATAAGCTACAAGTACGAGCTAGGCGTAGACGAGAGCATTGCTATACTCGCAGCACTTGCTAAGGAACTAGGACTAGACGTAGCAAGCATCACCGAGGAACTAGTACGGTCAATACTGCGACGACGAGGTGCTGAAGCATGGGAGAGTCAACAGCCGTAGCACACGCCGTGTTCATAGTCGTGTCAGTGGTGATGGCAAGTGTACTGTCACTCGTGGTATTGGGAAAACTCAGCTATGTTCAGTCTCTCTTTTCGCAAATGGTCACTGAGAAAACGAATGCTCTAGGAGTCAGGCTCATGATAGTAAACGCATACCGAGACACTGTTAACGACACAATATATATCTATGTCAAAAACGTTGGAACAATGCCCTTCAGCGAAATACAAGAAATCGACATATACATAGGGAACTACACCCAGAGTCTCGACTACTACAAATACAACTCTACAGCAACACCCGGCACCTTCAACATAACAGAGCTGTACAAACAAGACAATGTTTGGAGCCCAGGAGAAACCCTCCGGTTTAACGTCAATCCCTCAAAGGATTACACTTCAGTGGTTAGGATAAAGGTAGTCCTACCGAATGGCGTCATCTCAGAGGAGGTTGTAGACCTTGGATGACGGGGAGGGGGTGAGCAGATATGGGTCTGAGCACAGTAATGGCCTCGACAATAATCTTCTACATGCTGATCACAATGATAGGTTTCCTAGCAGGAATAACAGTGATGATGCTATCAAGCACAGTAAAAGCCCAACTAATAGTAGATGAGCTTCCACACGACGATATAAACCTAGAAAACTACACCTACAACAGTACAACAGCACAAATAGAGATTAACATAACAAACACTGGTAGCAACCTCATATACCGTTACGATGACTTCGACATAATAGTCAAATACACAAACAACACTAACCCAATCATATTCTACGCGTCCTTCCAAGGAGCATATACCAGCACAGCAACAACTCCAGGATGGTACATAAAGGCAATATACGATGCAAGCGGCTACCCACAACCATACAATACTACAACACATACCCCATGGAAACCTAACACAATCCTAGACATCGTGATAATTCTACCATCAACCCCAGACACCGCCGCTAAAGTAACAGTCACAATCGCCACGCCGGGAGGAGGAAAAGAATATCTCGAGTTTACGGGGTGAGAAAATGGTCCTCAAACTATTACCTACAGGAAACGATGAATTCGACATGAAGCTAGGAGGAGGCATACCCTACCCAGCCCTCATAGTAATCGAGGGAGAACACGGAAGCGGAAAAACAGCTCTAAGCTTACTCTTCCTAAAAGGAGCGCTAGACGCTGGCTACAGAGCAATAGTATTCACCAGCGAGTCAAAGCCATTCGACTACATCATAAAAGCAGAAGCCTCCGGATTCCCTCTAGAGAACCATTATCTAGAACGAAAACTAAGAATATACAGTATGCAGTACCCCGGTCCCCTGACAAAAGAACTAGCCGACACAATCGTCGAGAGACTATCCCACGCGGTAAAGAAATTATCAGACCACTACGACTTCCTAGTAATAGACTCAATAACATACCTAGCAGCATCAGCAACACCAGCACTCCTAAACACACTATTCGTACAGCTCAAATCCCTAGTCGTCTACAATAAAGGAGTAATCATAACATCTCATCCCGGAATTGTACCCGAAGAAGCAAGAGTAAGACTAGCAGGCTCGGCAGATGGCTATCTCAAGACCTCAGCCGCCGTGATAGGAGGTAGAAGACTCAAAGTCCTCTCGGTTGTAAAGCTTAGGGGCGCTCCTCCTGGAATCGATACAACAATTACATTCGATGTTGATCCAGCCTTCGGAATCAAGCTAGTCCCAATCATGGTAAGCCAGGCATAGTCCTAGGGGGAGGTGGGGGAGCATGGCACTAGGAGTACCGAAGCTCAAGCTGAGAAGAAAGAGTAGCCCCAAAAAACAAATACTCGAGCAACTAGGGATCAAAGAGATAGACTTTGGTGAGAGACCAGCATATCTAGAAGAATACATTAGGAAAGTAACCGAAGAACTGGGAGAGACACCAGAACTAGTTGACAAGCCAAGTAGCGAGCTAAAAAGAGCGAGAAAATTCAACGTTATTTATCCAGTAGGCGGAGGAGTATTCATTCACGCCTATACCCCCAAGGACCCCCTGGAAGCGTTCAATATCTATGGAGTAATAGAACCCCCAAGACCAGACGCAAAACTACTAAGACTTATAGACGAAGCACTCGCGATAATCATATCAGAAGAACACACGCCCAGAAGCGCTGAAGAAAAGAAAGCACTACTACTCACTTTAATAGACGAAGTAATAACACCAGTAGACGAGGCCCCCGATTACGGAGAACTACTAGAAAAAGGAGTAACAATAACCAGAGTCCCAGTAAAGAAAGATGAAATCGACTACCTAAAATACCACGTTGTCAGAGACAAGGTAGGTGTAGGAGTACTAGAACCCTTCCTCAGGGACCCATACCTCGAGGACATAACCTGCAACGGAGCCGGGCCAATCTACGTGGTTCACAAGATATTCGGCAATATGAAGAGCACCGCAGGCTTCAAGACACACGACGAACTAGACGACTTCATAGTAAAGCTGGGAGAGAAAATAGGAAAACCAATAAGCCACGCAAGACCAGTAATAGACGCGACTCTACCGGATGGAAGCAGAATAAACATAGTATATGGAAAAGACGTCAGCTTATTCGGAAGCAACTTCACAATAAGAAGAGTAGCCAAGATACCAATCAGCGTCACCCAGCTAATAAACTGGGGCACCTTCGACGAGAGAATAGCAGCCTACATGTGGATGATGCTAAGAGAAGGAATGAGCGTCTTCATATGTGGAGAAACAGCAAGCGGAAAAACAACCAGCCTAAACGCCATAGCCGCATTCATAAAACCAACAGCAAAGATAGTAACCATAGAAGACACCGCAGAAGTTGTCCTTCCACACCCCAACTGGACACGAGAACTAACTAGAGACACGGGCAGGCCAGAGACTAGCGTCACAATGTTCGACCTACTCAGAGCAGCACTAAGACAAAGACCAAACTACATCATAGTAGGAGAGATAAGAGGCGCAGAAGGAAACATAGCCTTCCAAGCAATGCAAACAGGCCATCCCGTAATGGCGACATTCCACGCAGCAGACCTAACCAGGCTCATCCAGAGACTCACTAATCCACCTATAAGCGTACCCAAGACAAACATGGATAGCCTAAACATAGCCTGGTTCCAGAGCGCAGTGTACACGAAGACCGGACTACTAGCAAGAAGAGTAATAGCAATCAACGAAATAATAGGCTACGATCCAGCAAGCGACGGAATAGCCGCTATACCGGTCTTCACATGGGACCCAGTAGAAGACAGATTCATCTTCGCTGGAAAAGGAGCAAGCTACCTCCTCGAGGAAAAAATAGGGACAATGAGAGGACTCACAAAGAGAGAAATGAAAATCATATACGACGAGCTCGAGATGAGAGCAGCATATCTCCGAGAACTAGTCAACAGGAAAATATTCGAATATCCGAAAGTCTTCAAAGCAATAGTCTACGCGGATAGAGTCGGCATCGAAACAGCATTGAAGCGAATACGGCAAGGACAACTAGACTTCTAGTAATAAAAGGAGGCTGAACAGAGATGCTATCAAACATTAATCTACGAATGTTTTTACCAGCAAAAGAGAAGACGACATTTCTATACATCGCCTTACTAATTGTAGGGATAGCTGTATTCATACTAGGTACACGTATAGCATCAACAATGCTTGAGAGCGTCGGTATAATAGTTATTATTGTATCTTTTATGCTCTTATTCATAATGCCCTTCGTGAGAAAATTCCTCTCAGGCCCGAAAGTAGATCTAGACCTAGTATATAGTCTCCTACACATGAGGCTAGTGGCATCCGGAAAGAATCCAGCAGGTAAAGTACTAGGATCAGTATCTGATCCTAGTCTCTATGGAATCTACTCTAAGACATTTGCAAAAGCAGTCGTACTAGCAAGAGAATGGGGATACAATCTCTCAGAGGCACTATCATACATCGCCAAGAATATAACAGAGAAAGCCTTCAAAGAAGTAGTCCAGAGACTTGCACTCACAATAAAGCTCGGCGCTGACCTAGAAACATTTCTGGAAACTGAATACAATACTCTAGCGCATGAATACGAGTTCCAATACCAGAGATCACTTAACAACATGAGAGTACTATTAGGAGTCTATGTGGCGACACTTGCAGCCCTAGTCTTTGCACTGGCAAACTTTATGCTCCTTTCATTCTTCTTCTTCGGTTCACACACCATACTTCTCCAAGCCTATATCGCAGGAATAACCATGGTCATAGTACTTGGAGGACTTATCGTATTCTTTCTCCCTAAGAAAGTATTCGATATTAAGGGACGTCACGCTAGGGAAAACCGTCTAGTTAGGTTAATCGACTTAACCTCTGGCCTTGCAACTGCATTAGCAATAGTCCTTCCAGCACTCTATCTTAGGGGTAAGCCTATAGACGCGTTAACGCTCGGAATAGCAGTAACACTCGCCGGCATCCCAATGCTGGTACCCGGGATAATAGCGCTCATGTACGAGTCCCGTGTAAACAATGTCGACACGTTCTTCCCCGTATTCATCAGGAGCCTCGGAAGCTTCATATCGACAATACCCAGCCTTAAACATGCCATAAGCCAAGTACTCCGAGCAGACCTTGGAGGACTATCGAAGCTTATCTATAGATTCCACTCTAGACTAGAGAACGAGATCCCACCGGATATAGTATGGAAGCGGTTTGCAATAGAAAGTGGATCTGAGCTAGTTCGTAGAGGCTCAAGAATATTCCAGGACACGATAGAATACGGTGGAGACACGGAGCTCGCAGGAAAAGCAATATCCGACCACAACAATATGCTCCTTGGCCTAAGACGATTAAGGAACCAAATAGCATCAAACTTCACATCAACAACGATAGTCATACACTCGACTGTAGTAGCAATATCAATGTTCGTTCTCGGCCTAATAACCTATTTCAACGAGGTCCTAATGCAGCTAACAAGCCAGTTAACCCCTGAAGTTGCAGGATATATCTTCATTCAGCCCGTCAACATCGAATTCTTAAACAAAACAATATATGCCTTCGTAGTAATGCTCACAATAATTAACTCATATCTTATAGCGAAAGTCAGACCCTTCAGCCAGAGAAGTTTCTGGATATATCTAGGAATAATGTTGATAACAACAGGAGTCTCCGCGTATCTAAGTAGTCGTGCAGTGGACTATGTGCTACAAACTATGGCGTCTGTGAGCTTGCCCGAGCTAGGTGTGTGAGAGGGAAGTCTTTTTATTTGGTTCTTGTAATTGTTAGGTTATTTTAAAAAGACAAGAAGATTTATAAGTAAACAAAAGTATATTTATAGGAACAGCCTATTATTTAAGTGGAGACGCGTTCAACTCATAGCCGATACTATAGGTTAGGGGTGCCAGGCCAATGACGATGCTAAAAGCCGATATCCTAGGAGACACACTCTGTGAGGCCTGGAATGAGGGGCTCACTATATCAGAGATACCCACACTCCTAGGTATATCGAGACCTACATTCTACAAGATCCTCAAAGAATTCTATGCAAAGGGTCAAATAATAAGATTCCTGCCTAACATAAACGCTCTTGGCTACGAGATCCTAGTTACAAACACAAGAAGCAGATCTGGTCTAAATACCTACAATTTGTTCTATGTTAAATCACGTGAATCGAGAACAGTAAAAGAAATTCTAGAAACATTAGGCGTTAATGTAGAGGGACTATACAGGGTTTCATATGTATTATGTAGCGCTAAGAAAATGACGATATGCCTACCCGCATCAAAAACCATGAGGCCCTCACTTGCAGAGGTGGCATTAATCAAAGAATTGAGTATAAGGTTTACCCATACAAGAGATCTAGCAGTAAGAACCGGGCTCTCTTGGCAAAGAGTCACGTCTCTTATACAGAAAATCAAGGAGAAAGGCCTGATAATATCACCTATAATTCATTCGACTGATTCACAATCAATGACAGGAGCAATAATCAGGCAGACTAGAAAACCCGATCCCAGTGATCTTGCAATGCTTTCACCCAAATATTCGGTTATAGTGCTCTCATCAGTAATTGATCCTAACGACTTCCTAGTTATCGCCATGACTAGTACGAGGAGAATACTTGACTACACAGAACACGTGTCAAGCAATAAACCAATCATAAAAGAAGTAGTCCTTACAAAGAACTATCCATGGCCACCAATGTCCAATGAGTGGATAATAGGTGAGGGAGAAACGGAGAGTATATTTGAACAATTGGTTGCTATCACTCCTGTCCAAATACCTGTAGGAATAGTATCAATGTCAAGGTTCTTTAGGTAATCGTTTAATTATCTTGTTAACATTTTTATGAATACTATTTAACAAAATAATTATTAAAACAATCATTAAAAATTATAAAGGTAGCGTGAGCAAGCATGAACAAATTTATCATAAAATACAACGAGCAAGGTATAGAAACAATAGAAGAATACTACTATCCAAAAAAGAATAGCGGTAGTTCTGCGAAAATCATTAAGCTAGAAGTAAAGCCCATAATTGTCGCTAGAAGAGGCCTAATACTATATGTTGATACCAGTCCCTCAATGGATGGAGAAGTATTATACAAGACGAGGAAACAACTAGAAAAACTAGTAAAATCCTCTCTCCTGGACAAAATAGAATTATACTCGTGGTGCAGCAATGTAAAAGGACCCACTACTCCAAACAAGCTAAAGATCTGTGAAGGGTCAAATCTCGAAAAAACCCTCAAACACGCACTCGCATGGTCCAGCGAGACAGGATTAGACCCAGTAATAATAACGGATCTCGAGATAACATCCGGTACAAAAAACAAAAAGAAACTCTGCAAAATGATCTCTGAGCTCAAAAATCTAAAGCATGAACCCCTACTCCTGGTAAACAAGACTGACAAAACAGACCATGAAATATACATCTATCTCAAAGAAGATTGTGAGGTTCAGGTGTATGAACTAAACTTAGAACACGTGGATGCACAAATTCTATTATTAACTAAAAGATTAATAAATATTCCTATAGATATAAAAATTATCAATAAATTAAACAATCCGAATATAACCACTTATATTGAGACACCAATCCACCGGGAAGACTACAAGCTAACAAAATACATTTTCGTCCAAAAAGAAGGACTTGTAGGGATAAGAATAACTTCACTAAAGGAGAACAGCAATGCCGAAACCGGTATTGCTAAAACTTATCTCCATAGAATGATTCACTTAAATGAATTAGAAAGCCTCACATCTATAGTTACATAGTTTTCTCTTCCGCAGTGCACCTATACGCAGAATCCTTGGCGAATACCCCCGGGAAACCCGGGGATTTCCCGGAAACATCTCTTCCTAGATACGGCTTAACCCTTAAATAACTAGAAGCATCACCCGATAAATAACGAGCACAAAGTATTACCCGTATTAGAAGGGTGTATGCATCATGAAGTCGAACAGACTAGGAATTAAGACAGCGCTTTACGCTGTACTCCTAATAGCACTTATGGTAATGGCATATA
>WAOU01000030.1 GCA_015521095.1 Desulfurococcales archaeon
AGAGTAAGCCTAAAACATGGGGGCATAGCCCAGTACTTGGGAGGCGACAATATACTTGTTATCCTCCCAGACCATGGATACGAGGCACTAGTGGAAGAAATAGCTAGCAACACTAGCCTTAAGGTAGGAGTAGGAATAAGCTTTAGGCCTAGAACAGCCGTCATGCTCGCCACAAAGGCATTGGACCAGATTAGGTCAGGTTATGTTGAGAACAACATTAATGTTTTAACAGGGTAATACACTGCTTGGATTTTCCCATGTTTCATACATCCACGCCCAGGCCCATTCCTAATATTAGGGTCACATTATACATTTTCAATATAGATAATGGCCATGACACGCCCCTAAGACCCTTTGACATCACACTCTTGACCAATGAGCCTCTCCGGTCTAATAGGTGTTCCAGATGGAGAACAAGGATCCTAGGAGGAAAACGCCCCGTGACCAGGTAAATATAAAGATAACCCTCACCAGGGATGAGTATGAGCGATTAAAAGCACTAGCTGAAGCCCAAGGATACGAGCTCGTCACACACTACATCTATAGTATGATAAAGAAAACCCTTCACGGCGGTATGGAGCAGCCAGTTCATGGACCAGGCGGTTCTGTTGACTTAGATCACGTTGTTAGGAGGATCCAGCGAACAATCCAAGACCTCTTGAATCCATATACCGGGAAACTAGACGAGATTTCGAGAAGAATAGCAGACTTGTACGAGCTATTGGAGAACATCTCCACAAAGAAGGGAGGAGAAGAGCCCTCCGAAAAGAAGTACAGGGAAACCCAAGACTACCAGAGGTATCCTAGGCAACGATATACGTATAGAGAACGTGAATACAGGGAACAAAGACCATATACCAGGGTAACTGCTTTCCAGAGACTCAAAGAGGAAAAGATTGTATACGAGTCGGCGTCTTGGATCCGGAAACCAGATAAATTATTCCAAAGCCTAGAGCGTGAAGGCGCAGTCATACTTCATTTCCAAGATGGTAGGGCCGCAGTCGATCCGGAGTTCTGGAACGAGTTCAAGCATAGGCTCTCTGAGATCGCTGTTAGGACTGTTGAGGAGGTAGAGTTCCTCTTAACCAGTAGCATGGGAGATAAGGCTGGGGAGTTGTTCCGTAAACTGGTGAAGGAGGGATTAGCGTATTATGACGAGGATCGTGGAGGCTGGATAGTAGCTATATAGTTATGCGTGGAGATTATTTTAGTTCTCCCGCATGTTCATATCCCTGTCTTAGACCCTTACCAGCATATTTCACGAGTGCTTCCGGCCCTTCACGCAGTAATAGGGCGAGATTCTCTGCATGTTTCTCTACCCTATCAACCGCTATTTCCTTGAGCTTTCTTGGATCTCCAGGTGCCTCGTCCTCGTGAACCGTGACGTCGAGAAGTAGTTTCCCCGTGAATATCTCTACCATTATTAGGCCTACGCTCATTGCAATGTAGCTAAGCTTGTCGGCTTCCCGCATGCCCACCCATCCCAACGTTATAGCAGCGTCGCATCCCTGATCAAGCATTCTTTTAGCTGCACCTGGGAGATCCTTTATGCCGGGAACAGTAATTCTCTTAATGGTATATCCTGGAAGCCTCCGTTTCAGGACTTTTACCGCTATGTCGCCCATGTTGACTCTCGCGAAAGTTGTATCGATAACCGCTACGCATTTCTTCATATTCTGCACGCCTCAATAATTTCTTCTCCCGTAACTAGCGGTATGCCGTGTTTCTTTGATAACTCCCGGGCCTTTTTAAGGCTGAGAGAGTCTCCTTTATCGAGCATTTCTGCGAAGACTACGCTGGGTCTTAGCCCAGCTAGCTCTGCTAGGCAGATGCTGAGCTCTGTGTGCCCGCGTCGTTCATCTAGTTTTCTCGCGGCGAGGATAGGTACGTGGCCTGGGGCCTGGAATTCTTCGAGGAATTTTTTCTTCGCCTTATCAGGGCTTTCTTCTAGGTATAGTTTTACTACTTTGTCTAGTTCCCTGATTGTCTTGCTTCTCTCCTTGTCTGGTATTCCTGTCTTTGTCGATGCGTGATTAACCCATATTGTGAATGCCGGCCTGTCTCCATAGGAGGTCTTCTTCTGTGTTAGGGGTTTCAGTGGTTCGTGTAGGGAGATGAGTTCGTCTCCCCAGATGAGCCCGAGGTTCCTGGCTATTTCCCAGGTTGTTGCATAGCAGATGAGTCCTCCTGCTAGGGTTCTTAGATTGTAGATTGCGTCGACGTCTGCTTTCTCGGCATAGTATACTAGGTCTACTTCTCCCTCTCTTTCTTCCCCGTCGAATATCATTATTGGTCTTCCGCTTCGTAGTGCGTCAATTGCTTGTTTTAGGGTTTCTTGCATACTCTATCACCATGCTTGCAATTGTCAGCGCCACTAGCAAGATTATCAATGGTAGTGTTAATACGTTTTTAAGAATCTCTTTATCGCCGGCTAGTGTTTCCGGTGGATGTAGAGTCTTATTCTCTTCTTTTAGTGTTGTGTATTCTCCCGTGTATTCCTGGTTGCTTGGCTGGATGGAACTGGTTACTGTGTTGTTTTCGTTTGCTGTTACGGTACATGGGGATTCTCCACTGTATATGTAGATCTCTGCTACAGTGGCCGTGTTCATGGCTATGAGTATATCGTGGTACCTGTTGGGCTCGAGTGTGCCTAGAATAGTTTCCGGTATTATTGTTATGTTTAGTAGTGTCGCGGAGTCATTTTCTTCGATATTTTTAGTTATGGTGAACTGGTCAGTTACGTCTGTTTCTCCGTCTAATAGTATAGAGACTTGTATCTCTGAGAGGTTTATTTCCCCGGTATTATTGAGACGTATCAATATCTTGATAGAATAGCCAAATCTTGAGACATCTAACTGTATGGTTGCGTCTCCTTTAACAATACAATAGTTATAGGTTTGATCTTGCCCGTATGCCGGAACAATGCCAGATAGAAGCATAATGGCTAATAGTAGACCTAGTATTAGGATTGAAAGACTCTGCATCTTGCGTCCACCAGCTCTAGTATTCTCCGGTGTGCGTTGCTGAGCCTCCTCCTATACTCTGTTGTTTTGATTTTAGCTTGACCATACTCGTCTAGAAGGGTTAGTTTATCGGCCAACTCTTTGATGTAGACTATTTCGAATAAGGGGAGTTGTTCTACTTCTTTCCATTCGAGCTCGTATGGTATCTTCATTATATTAGTATAGTTTATGAGGCCTTTTCCACGCGTTGTTATATAGGCTAGTGAGAGAGTAAGCGGGATTATTCTCGCGTCTATTCCTGTCTTCGTTATATAGTTAGTTGTTAACTGTACTCCAGGCCTGGAAAGTATTCTTTCTACCGAGACAGTTTCTGCCTGGAAAATATATGCGTCTACTAGGTGGGAGGCTTGATAGCTATAATACACGGGTACTATTGCTAGTTTTTTGGGATTGTATCCTGCTTGGACTAGTTTTCTAGCTAGGTTTTTAGGGTTTGGACCTGTAATAAATATCATGGGACTCTTTTCTCTCAGTCCTAGGAGGCACCAATACGTCAAGTTACCATAGTTATGTGCTAGGAGCTTGTCTGTGTCTAGGTTCATGCATATCTTCTTAATGTGTGCTAGACTCCTGTGCGTATATGTATGTAATGCGTCTATTAGACAGCTCCAGATATGAAGTATTGTCTTCCCATAGAGTATTGAGTCCTTGTCTGCCGCTAATGAAACGATGTCTCTTAGTATTCTGCTCACGTTATTGAAGGGCCCATAGTATGGTGCAGTCTTTGACAAGTTCATAGATAGTATTGTAGCAGTGCTCTCAAGCTCTTTTAACGTAATGGACTCTTCTAGCCCCTTTGGGCGGAGAGTTTCTACTAGTTTGTAGAGGATTGTCGTTATGTCATTGTTTACTAGTAGCTCTGATATCACGGTTGTCGGGCTTTTTCCTCTCTCCACGACACCTCCCTCTAAGCCTAGAGCTATAGTATGAGCAGGATTACGGCTAGGGCAAGAGCAAACGTAACCGTGCTTTCGATTATTGCTGCAGCCATTAGGTTGGCCGATGCAATATATAATGCGCTTGGTATTTTCCTGCCTAGGACCCGTATGCCTTTTACTAGATAAGCCATAACTGCTGCGGCTAGTACTATTGTTGGTATTTCCACTACTCCATGTGGAACTAGGGAGGCATATATGAATAGAGCGTATTTTCCAGGTTCGTCTACGAGATGTGGACTTATTTCGGCTATTTGAGAGGGGATAGCTGAGATGACTAGGGCTACGATTATTCCGTTTATAACTATTATTAGGAAGGGTATGATTACGGTCACCGCAGTTATTGCAAGGATTAGGGAGACGGATAGGTTACGTAGGTATATTACTACCGGCAACAGGAATAGCGGGTAGTCCAGTACTTCTTGTATTCCTTGGCTTTCCTCCTGGGCTATCGAGCCTATCTGCGACTGGAGAACATCTGAGTAGATTAATGGTAGTGTCATCGAGATAGTGAATACTAGGACTAATATTATGACGGCCTTGAAGGTTGTCTTATTCATAATGTAATTGTAGGCCTCCTCAGCGAGCGGTCTCTTCATCGCCCCATTACACCACGTTGACACATTGATGCTCCGGATAGGAGTATGCTTCACTTATGTATGTATTGGAGAGATCCTGATATTAATTCTCTTAGTAAATTCATGAGGCTAGCCTGGGAATTCGATTACTGTATGCATCGTGTTAGTTGCCTGGAGGCTACTATCGGATTTTTAATCGTGGAGGGGCTCGGGTAATTCTTGGGAAAGGATCTGCCGAGTACAGTAACTGGATAACAATGCTGAGACAAGAATTAGTCCCCTAGGGGGGTAAGGAGACCTGTGCATAGGGTGAGATAATAGAATGGTTTCAAGAGCAAAAGACGTGCAGAGACGACTGAATCTTCTGTTTGACCTGTGGAACACGATTATAAATCTCTGGGAACAGGATCGGTCAATAGACCGTGCTAAAGTTATCGAAATACTGAAGCGGGAATACAAGAAGGAACGCTTGAGTCCTCTACGAGGAGCTTCCCTGCCCGAAGACATATTCGATAAGGAAATGGCAAGCCTCTATATAGTAGGCAAGTACGGGATGGGGCTAGAAGACCAGTACCCGGATCTCTTCGACGCTATATTCTACCCAGAGATAAAATACGACCAGATCATAGAGATAGTTATGTCAAGTACGCCGGAAGAGGCTAGAGAGAAAATAATGGCATTGCTTGGAAGTATTCCCGACGATAATACCATAGCCCGGATACTAAGGCTAAGATTTACACAGGTATACTATGGATTCGCCGACGAAGAGAGCCTAAGGAATCTTGCTAAAGCCCTGGCAAAAGTGTTCCCTGAGAAAGAAAAGATCATTTCAAAGTACGTAAGGTTCTATATCGCCTTTAAAGTGGCAAGCGCAATATATCGTGGAGAAGTAAGAGATAGGCTTACGAAGGAAGCGATGAAGCAGGGCACAGCCCTAATCTTCAGCGACTTCCATGGAAGTATCCCTGATGATAAGTATATTCGGAAAATTGCCTCGGAGGTATTCCGAGTCAATAAGCGAGTCCTAGACCATGTGCTAGCGCCTAGAGAGAAAAGGAAGAAGGCAAAACAATAGTTCTAGAATTTTGTAAGCTCTAGGTCGTTTTTCTTTATTTTATTGTGGTTTCATTATGTTCGCATTAGTATATTTAAAATGTTTCAATTATCTGCCTTAGATTAGTCACACATAATATAATTATCAAATAAATTTATATATGACAATTTTGTATTAGGAATACAGATGACAAGTATACTAAAGCACTAAGGTGAATAGAAATGAGCCGGCAGCTCACAGCAACACAACTCGAAATTCTAAAGACACTAATAGAGCTCTACGAGAAAAAGAAACGAATGATAAAGAGTAGAGAAGTAGCAGAATACCTCAACAAGGATGAAGGAACAGTTAGAAACATTATTATGTGGCTTCGCGGCATGGGCCTTGTTGATAGTCGTACCGGGCCTAGCGGAGGCTATGTACCTACGATCAAAGCATATCAGTTGCTTTCAGGAGAACTTCCTGTATTCACAGCTGGATACGGCGAGGCCTTCGTAGACACCGTTGAAGGAACGGTCAAACTTGTCGTTCAGAGACTGGAAATTATGAATCTCCTATCCGGGCATAATGTAAAAGCCCTATTACATGTAGGCGGATCAATTACACGAATACAAAAAGGCAATACAATAAAAGTCATCGGATATCCCCGTGGAAGAATATTCATCTCCGGCAAGGTAAATCAGGTCAATCCCGTAGCAGGAGAACTCCTCGTGGATGTACAAAAGATGGTTGTCATACCCGACGAGATAGTAGGAAAGATTGCTAGCAGGAGACTGATAAAGATAAAGGAAAACATGACGATAAGACATGTAGCCAAGACCCTGTACAAGTATGGTATTAGAGGTGCACCTGTAGTCGATAATAAGAACAAGGTCGTCGGCTTCATAACAATGACCGATATAGCAAGAGTGATAGGCGAGGGAGGAGGACTAGAGGAGCCTGTTAGTAAATATATGAAGCGCCACGTGTTCACAATCAGAGAAAACGAAAGTATAGTAGAAGCCATGAGACTAATGGACTACCATAGCGTAGGAAGACTACTTGTCGTAGATAATAAAGGAGATCCCGTAGGCATAATCACGAGAACCGATATACTGAGATTCATTGTTGGGCTCGGGGAGGGTCTCTAGACTTAGCTTCAAGTATTTTCATTATTTTCATGTGTAGCAGGCTCAGGATCTTCTTCCTATCCTCCATTAGAACCACATCACTGTATCCCTTTACGACAATGCCGTGTGCGAAGGGCGATGGAACGGGTAGCGGTCCTCGGATCTCTATCTTTATATCTCCTGCCTTTGTCTTCTCGACGACCTCCTCTAGGTGGATTATATCCATATAGTCCTCTAGTATTTCTCTATAGGTCTCGTTGACAGGTGGTATCCTTAGGTTCCTCTCCAATAGAATCTCTAATAGTTTCTGCGCACTGAGCTGTAGCCTCTCTGGGCTCCTCTCATATCCCTTATATCTTCTTAATATCATGAAGCTACGTTGTGCCACGTGTCTAAATCTTCTTTTCATTAGTTCGGTGCGTGATAACGCGTTCTCTAATAAACTTCTAAGGTCTGAGTTTATTGTTTCACTGAATACCGCCATGATCTCATTGCTAGTAAGTTCTCTTTCTATTGTATGCATGAATCCGTTATCGGTTACTGTAACTCTTACCGGTATTCCAAGCTTGTTGCTCATAACGTATGCTACTGCCCTGCTGAATGCGTCGTTTACCCTCCTACCGTAGAGCGTATGGTATACTATGTTGTAGCCGTACTCGTCTTTGAAATGCTCTATAAGTATGAGATCGTCTCCGGGAACTACTCCTATATAGTCGAGTTGTTCTCGGATATACTCGATTATTGTTTTAGCGGCGTGTGGCTCGAGCATGTATTCTTCGACTAGTATCTGATAGGCTTCATCTTCTTGGCCGTTCCTGATCATTCCTGCTATCCATCTCCTGAAACGACCTATTCTTAGGGCGCTATCATAGCTAAGCGGGAGCATTTCACTGAACCAGCTTGGAACTGTTGGTCGTTCGCCTTCTGCCGGTTCTACAATTATTCGTATGCCTTCACTCTTGATGAAGCGATATGTTCTTCCTCCCAGGACGAAGACGTCTCCTTTATCGAGTATTTCTGCGAATTCCTCTTCGACGTTTCCGACGAATTTCCCGTCTCTCGTTATTACGTATATCTTTGCCTCATCGGGTATAGTACCACTGTTTAAGAGGTATATCATTCGTGCACTTCGTTTCCTACCAAATACTCCTTCTTCTTCGTCGTACCAGAGTTTACTGTATACTTTCTCGTCTTCTAGGCCATGTTTCCCGGCAAGGTATTCTAGTACCTCCATGAATTCTTCCAGTGTCAGGTCCCGGTACGGGTATGCTCTCTTGACGACTCTGTATGCTTCCTCGATTCTCCACTTCCTCTCAATACTCATACCTACTATGTGTTGGGCTAGGACGTCCAACGGTTTTCTCGGGATCCTAACCCTGTCTATGTGTCTATCCATAGCGGATTTCGCGAGAACCGTGCATTCTACTAGATCGTCTCTGTCAACTACGATGACTCTTCCCTTGCTGACTTGTTGTATGTGGTGGCCTGCTCTTCCAATCCGTTGGAGTAGTCTACTCACGCTTTTTGGACTGCTTAGGAGTACCACGAGTTCTATGTAGCCTATGTCTATTCCTAGCTCGAGACTTGTACTTGACACTACTACTTTTAGTTCTCCTCGTTTAAGCTTGTTTTCAACCTCGAGCCTAGTGGACCTGCTAAGGCTGCTGTGGTGTGCCTCTATCATGTCTGCGTCTACTATGCCTAGTTGCTCAGAGAGGAGTTTTTTGAGCTTGAAAACGACTCTCTCCGTCGCGCTCCTCGTATTAGTGAATATCAGTGTTGTCCTGTGTTTCTGTATGAGCTCGGCTAGTTTCCTGTAGATTGCTTCGTTTACTTTATCTGCTGGATCATGTATTAGGTCCACTTCTGGCGCCAGTACTCTTATATCTATTGGTTTTGAGAACCGTGCATCTACTATCTTTACTGGGCGTGGCTTTCCATTGTCCAAAAATCCTGCTAGGAACAAGGCTACTTCTTCCAGGGGAGCGATTGTTGCACTCATTCCGATTCTTTGCAACTGGCCTCCTTGTTCTTCTACGAGATAGTTTAGCCTCTCTACGCTCAGAGATAGGTGTGTTCCTCTCTTGCTTGAAGCCATTTCATGTATTTCGTCTATGATTATCCATTTTGCTGTGGCTAGCCTTTGCGAAAACTTAGGTGCTACTAGTGATATTGCCAGGCTCTCAGGAGTAGTTATGAGAATATGCGGGGGTTTTCTTAGCATTTTCTGTTTCACGTGGCTTGGTGTATCGCTTGTTCTAACCATTATCCTGACGTTTCCTACCTCGTATCCCATTTCGTTGGCTTTTGCGGTTATTTCCTGGAGTGGCCTGATGAGGTTTTTCTCCATGTCATTGTTTAGTGCGCGTAGGGGACTAACGTATATCGCGTATATTTTATCTTCTAGTTCTCCTCTCTCGTCGAGCCATAGTAGCTCGTTTAGTATCCATAGGAAGGCTGCTAATGTTTTTCCTGTTCCTGTTGGACTCGAGATGAGGACGTTCCATCCCTGCTTGATTAGTGGTATGGCTTGGCGTTGGGGTTCTGTGAATGACCCGTATTTTTCTTTGAACCATTCTGAGATGTAGGGCCTGAGCATTGATAGTATCTCGGTATCTGTGGTCTCTCGTTGTTGTCTGCTTGTCAGCATCGTTTTTGACCCCTTGAGCAGTGTCTTCCTGTGTTTTGCCATTTGGCTTCTTCTCGGTCAGAGTTTATAGATGGTATTACTATATTCTATTACCATGATATATGATACTCCCATTGTTTTATCCAAACATTTATCGCTATGGAATTACCTAATAATTATATGTGGAGAGGAAAACAAGGAGGTGTACTATACCATGGTGGACAGGGTAAGAACAGGAATACCTGGGCTCGACGAGATACTATACGGTGGCATCCCACGCCGTAACGTTGTACTCCTCAGCGGCGGCCCAGGCACTGGAAAATCAATATTCAGCTATCAGTATCTTTGGAACGGGCTGAAAAACGGAGAACCAGGAGTATTCGTTGCCCTAGAGGAGCACCCAGTACAAGTGAGACTGAACATGAGCCAGTTCGGATGGGACGTTAGGCCCTTCGAGAACAGAGGATTATTCGCCATTGTAGATGCGTTTACAGGAGGAATCGGAGAAGCCGCCAAGAGAGAGCGATACGTGGTAAGAGACCCCGAGGATGTCGGCCTACTGGTGGACGTGCTCAAACAGGCAATTAGAGACATCAATGCTCAAAGAGTAGTAATAGACTCAGTATCCACACTATATCTAGCAAAACCAGCACTAGCTAGAAGAACAGTAATGCTACTTAAGAGAGTATTAAGCGGACTCGGAACAACCAGTATCCTAGTTAGCCAAGTCAGCGTCACTGAGAGAGGATTTGGAGGCCCAGGCGTGGAACACGCTGCTGACGGCATCATCAGACTAGACCTTGACGAGATAAACGGAGAGCTTGTTCGGAGCATAATTATATGGAAGATGAGAGGGACACGACACAGCATGAGACGTCATCTATTCGAAATAACTGATAAGGGCATAATCGTGTATCCAGATAAAGTAGTCAGAGTAGGTAGAACCTTCGCCATAGAAAGAATCTAGCATCTAACATACATCATGTTATAATACCCTACCATCTTCTTTCCCAATCGGTGCAATATAGTGAGAATCATAGAATACATTACTTTCGACGATGTCGTCATAGTTCCGAGAAAAGCACCTGTCGATCCACAATACGTTGTTCTCGAATC
>WAOU01000031.1 GCA_015521095.1 Desulfurococcales archaeon
TAAGAGAAAGGTGTCCAGAGAGCAGAGTCCTTGTTGCAACAGATGATTATACACTCCAAGAAGCAGTAAGGCTCGCTGGACTCGATTTTATAACTGTAAGGTATCGTGGCATAAAATAGGTTATTCCGGTTTCTTCGACTTAATAAGTGATAGATACTTTGAAATCTCCTTTTCTATGTATTCTATTGCTTCGTCTTTTGTTACCTCTATGAGGATATCTCCCGAAAACCTAAGATATACTCGCCTAATCTTTTCGCTTTTTACGAGTTTCAACGCTTCTTCCAGTTCGCTTATTTTCTCCTTTGCAAGATCCCCAAGCGTCCTGCTCATCCCATCACCACCCTATGGAATAACCATGGCCAATACAAGGGACAATGTCTAGTGCATGGGTGGATCACTGTACTATTTGTCGCTTTATGAAGAGTTATTGAACCGGAGACTATGACACATCATTATCTTTTTGCCCAGTACTATGAGATAGGAAAATTTACTGGTTCTCGGTTTGCTGACCCTGTATTTTCTCGATGAGCTCGCTTATTCTTGCGTTGATTTCTTCTAGTTTTCTCCTTAGATCTAGTCTTAGTTGCTCGAGGGCCTGTATTCTCTGGTTTATGAGGTTACGGGCGTCATCGATGTTTGCTTCTATGCTTAGTCTTCCTCCTACGCCCATGATTACGTGTTCTGTGTCGATGATCTTTGCCCTGATAAAGTTGCCTGCTCCGATAGGTACTAGTACTATCTTCTCATTTCCGTGGTTCTTTATGTAGTCTAGTGTTTCTATTACCGTTGCTAGATCCAGTATTGTAGCATCTATTGTCGCTATTTGTTGCCTCAGGCTCTCGGCTTGTCCAAAAAGCGTTCTAAGCTCTTCCTCTACATTGTTTATTTGTGTCTTTTGTTCAGTCATAGGAACCACCATTATATAATTATATGATGTTTTGATTATTTTAGTATTTGGTTTATTAATCAATATTATACTAAATATATTCTAGAATAACATATAACTAACTATATATTATTGGTGAGAAATGTGAGGAATCTAGAAAACAAATAGGATGAGTAATGTATAGCCCTGCTATGAAGTTGTATTTTCTCTGTTGCTAACTATAAGGGATTCAGATACATTCCTATAACTAATATAGAGCACGAAGATCGATAACATTAAGAGTAGAACTCCTAGTACCGGTATAAAGTGGAAGAGAAATAGTCTCCCAGCCTCTGAGCCAGCATTCATTCTAGGTATGACACGATCCATCTCCCGCAACAGGTTGTACATAGTGTACGAATATGCTATGATAATTACTAAGCCTCCCGATAGAAGGGCGAGTCCTATAGTTGCCTTGAGACCATGGGGATTTATAAAATAGCTCATGATGAGAAGAGCCCCTACAAGCTGGGCCCCCAAACTTGTGAGGAGAATCTGTGATGCTAGGACACCTCTCCTAAAGACAGCAGAGTACTTCGTCATTCTCAGGCTTGTTATTAATAATACGAGGTCTGAAGCCAGGCCCAGCATCACGGCGAATACATACACCATTACTAGCCTAGGATCAATATTTGAAACAGCTTCAACAAGTGTTAAACCACTGATCTTCATCACAAATAGCTGGAGGAATACGAAGGGCAAGATAATAGATGCTAGTACATAGTAAACTGCATAGATACCCAGTCCCTTTATCATTTTGTTTAAATTATCTGTCAGAGACTTCAACTCTCCAAGCACGTCTGGCATCTCTATTATCCTCCCCTAGTAACATCTAGTACTGGATAGCCCGAATCACAATGCTTTTCTATAGCATAATATCTTCTCATTGCTATTATATCATATCATGGGTGTTAATAAAGAGATGTCAGAATACGACAAGTATGAGTTAATGAGAAGACGCCTAGTAGAAGAACTAAGAAAGCAAGGATATATCCGGTCAGAGAAAGTATATAGGGCAATGCTCGCTGTTCCAAGAGAAGAATTTGTACCAGACCCCTACAAGGATCTAGCATATGAGGATAGACCCCTGCCTATAGGACATGGACAAACTATAAGCGCTCCCAGTATTGTCGCCTATATGATCGAGTTACTTGACCCCATGCCGGGCGACAAAGTCCTTGAGGTCGGAGCAGGTAGCGGTTATGCAGCCGCAGTTTTAGCAGAGATAGTGGCTCCATCCACAGATAAAGGTCCAAAGGGTCATGTGTATGCTATCGAAAGGATCCCTGAGCTGGCCGAGTTTGCCAGGAGGAATCTTGAGAGGACAGGCTATTCTGATAGGGTAGCTGTTGTTATTGGGGACGGTTCAAGGGGACTTCCTGAATTTGCCCCGTTTGATAGGATTCTAGTGTCTGCATCGGCTCCCGAAATACCGGAGCCTTTAGTGAAACAATTGGCTGTTGGCGGTAGGATGGTTATTCCTGTTGGGAGTTACTGGGACCAGTATCTTGTAGTTGTCGAGAAAGGGCGGGATGGCGTGAGGATTCGTAGGGATCTTGAGGTTTTGTTTGTTCCTCTTGTGGGGGAGTTCGGCTGGAAGTAGATCGGGACTATATTTTATTTATGGTAGGGTTTTGGATAGGGTTGTCTGTATTGAATCTTTATATATTGTTATCGATGTTTGATATGTCTCGGTGTACGAGATATGTTGAAGGGTGTCATAAGAGACAAGCCATGGGCAATAATAATAGCATGGATCATAATAATTGCGCTTCTAGCAAACTACGCAGCACAGATAAACGACGTCGTACTCACTGAGACAGAATCCTTCCTCCCAGAAACAGTCGAAAGCGTAAAAGCAGAAAATATGCTCCAAAACCTCACGGAACAATACGCAGTAAACAAAACCATGGAACCAGACTATCTCATAGCAGTACAAGGAGTCCCGGTATCCCTAGATACCTACTATAGGCTAAAAGGACCATATATCTCCCTAGAAAACGAGACAAACGACTCACTAATATCATGGATAAACATAGTCTACCAAGTTGAAAATCAGATAAAAGAAGGCATGGTCCAAGCAGTAAACGGTACATTACAAGCAGTAAACGGTTCAATTATGCTTAATGAGGCATACAAAAACACCTATACAGGGATAAACGTTACAAGCCAGATAATCATAGGACTAGACACCGGCTACAGACAGCTATATCAAGCATCCTTGATACTATCGCAACAAGTACCTGAAATAAACAACACCATACAAGGATATCTCACGGCATGTAACGAATTCCTGCCAGCATTAGCATATACCACAGCAGACATCATAAGAACAGAAGCCATACTAGAAACACAAACCAACGCATACCAGACACTAAACCTAACTCAACAAGACATAGTCACAGTCGTAAACGCCACGGACTTAACAGTCTACGGAATACCACCAGTACAACCAGACCTAGTACAAGCAGTATACTACTACGTACTATCAATAGGTGGTCCAGTCAACTTCACAAACATAGCCGCACTAAACTTAGCGTCAGAACTAGTACTCCAGCAGCTACAATCCCAGATACCACAAGACCAGCTACAATCCCTACTACCAATCTACAACGTAACAGTACAAGCCCTAGAAATAAGCCTATCGAAGAGCCCAGACCTAAAACAACTAGTAACATCCTCTCCTGGAGGAATAGGCCAGGGACAACTAGCCCTTTACCAGGAAGTAGACCAGATAGTCCAGCAGACACAACAAACACTACCCGGCTACATAACACAA
>WAOU01000032.1 GCA_015521095.1 Desulfurococcales archaeon
CGTATGGCCTATTAACTATAACAATAACTTCTTCGACGAGCAATCACCCATTTTATCTCTTCGAGATATATGGGAGCTCTGGGGTTACAGAGTTCTCGAATCTCCCATTTATTAAGTTGCCTTATACTATGACCCAGTATTTCATAACACCGATTGTAGCATATAATAAGATAAGTGACAATTATCTATCGAAACCTATAGTCAGGGAAGTCCACGAGGTAAACAAGCATGGAGTGATAAACAATCTGAACAGGTGGCTGGATATACGATGGACGCTGGGATCGCATACGTATATGTTGATTAACTTTGGACTGAGCCCTACCGGTTCGTTCAACGATAGAAATAACTATGATGCTGGCGACCTAGAATCATTTACCATGATCGTCTCATGGTCTGGTCAAGGCTCTTGCATTGACCCAATGGTTAGAACCAGGGCAATAATAGAGAGCACGAGTCTATTCTCTAATGCTGATTTAAATGAATTATTCAATTGGATAAACAGTATATCCTCGTGGCTTAACACTAAAAGTCGTATCGCAGGCCTGGTCTCTAGCGGATTAAGTATTGTTAATCTAGTGCTGGATTATAAGGATTTAACAGAGGTTACGGTAGAGAAATGGTGTATGGGTAGTGGTGTTCCTGGAGGTTCTGCCTTGGCATATGTCAGGGTCTCTGGTGAAGAGGCGGGCTGGTATCCTTCGGAGCTGGCTGATAGCATAGATATTTACATTAATAATTATGTCTTTGACGAGTCGCTGTGTGTAAGGGTTGAGGGATTCTCTCTTTATCTTACAACCGAAGAAGGATACTTCTCGTACGATTATGATAGTGTTGGACTAGACTTCTGTCCCCTCGGCTCCCTGTATGGTGGTGCAGGTTGAGAATAATAGAAGGACACAAGTATTATCTCATGGGAGTTCTCATTGTTTCACAATTATTAACTCTCCCTCTAGTAGCGGTTCATAACGTAGGCACTGTTATGGGATACCTTATTGCATTATCGTCTCAAACAGGGTTATGGGTTCTGATGCTGATGTCATTGCTCTATGTCTCTTTTGGAGTCTCGAAGAGGCTTGATATGTCTACTGGGACATATAGGTTTCTTGTCGATAGAGTCTATTTGTACGTCTCTATAATGTTTTTTATCTTGTCGAGTCTGACAACTGTATTTTTGGCTTCATTGTCGACGGGATTGGCATGGTTTACAGGTAATTTCTTCTTGGTTGCGGGATACATTGTATTGTTGAGAGGACTCCAGATCATGTTTGGCCGAGGCTTCTATGGCTTTTCTTGGGCGGTTATCGTATTTGCGATTGTTTTCGCTTCGCATATATTAGGCCTACTGGCAACAGTATATGTATACAAGTACACGGGTATTCCTTTGTCGACTTCTTTGTGGGCTGAACTTTATATGGGCGAGCTTATAGGGAGGGGTCTAGGTATTGGCTGGTCGTTGCCGGGCACTCTCCTAATAATGCTTGCAAGAATAGTTCTTGAAAAATAATAATTGATATGGAATGTAGGGTTGTGTTTTGTCTCGAGACTCTGTATTTCTAGCTTGCTATTTTCTTGTGTCCTTTCTTGAGATACTCTTGCTTTGCATCCTTAGTTGTATAGTGTATATGTATCGGGTGGTGGCGTGGAAGTTTGAGTTCTGTTTCTATTAGTCTCTGGAGTACTTCTCTCCTGTGCCTGGGGAGTTCTTTATCGGTGGCCACAAGTATGTCTATATCGTTGGCTTTCCAGTATTCTCCACGTGCATGACTGCCGATAAGGTAAACTTCGGCGTCTTTAGCCAGTGACTTTATGATTTTAGCTATTCTCGAGAGTAGCCGATCATATTCGTGTAGTAGTTTTTCACGTTCCTCTAGGCGTGGATCTATATATCGTGGTAGTCTCCTGCCGGTTATGCGCCTATACACGTACTCGAGGGCAAAACTTCCTATAAGAAGGACTACGAAGACTATTAGCTGGTCGGGAGCCGTCTGTACCATGCGTGATATCAGAATGGTAAGTGCTGCGACTGCGAGGATGGCTCCAGTGAGGGCGATTATAGGGTTTGCACCGGTCTGTCTCCTTAGCCGGTAAGCGGCGAGGTTAACCATTGAGAATATAATCATGAATCCTCCGCTACCCGCGGCACTTATGGCTTCTAGACTAGCGCCGAGAGCTAGGGCTAGGCTTAGGAGGCTTATAATTATAAGGCCTTCGTAGGCATTTCTCCATACTTTTCTTCCTAGAACCCGTGGTGCTTGGCCGTATTTAGCAACCATATATGACATCCTGGCTGTACCATATAGTGTAGCGTTTATTGCTGAGCCTGTGCTTGCAAGTGCTGCCGCAACTACCAGTATGAAGCCCGCCATTCCGAGGACTGGTTTTACCAGGATGGCTAGTGCATAGTCTCTGGCCTGCTGTACTTCTTGGGGACTTAGACCTCCTGCGGCTACTATCGCTACCAGGATATATATTAGGATCACCACGACTACGCTAGAGTATAGTGCCCGTCTTAGCACACTTGTGTTTTCTACGTCCATTGCAGCGTTTGATACTAGTTCGAATCCTTCATAAGCTAGGAATATGATCATTCCTCCCGCAATTATACTTGTGATAGCAGGGTAATGGGATGGGCTGAGCCTCTGCCAGTCGACAAGGCCTAGAGCCACCATGGATACAAATAATAATACTCCTAGTTTGAATGATACGAGTGCTAGTTCTACTCTTCCACTTGTCTTGGCTCCAAGCATGTTCACGATGGTTAAAGAGGACACCACGAATATTGCCAGGACAATGTATGCCATGTGATAATAGCTCTGCACTAGGCTGGCGCCATAGCTGGCGAATGCGTGGGCATATAGGGCTATCATTACTATGTAGCTGGCGAGAAGCATTATGTTTAGGCCTCCGCTTAACAGGCCATCACCATATGCCTGGACAAGGAATTCTATTGTTCCTCCTTCACTCGGATACCTACTGCTTAGCTTGGCATAGCTATAAGATGATAATAGTGCTATTAGTCCCGCGAGTGCAAACGCTATTGGAGCAGCTCCATCGGATAATTGAAGGCTTAGGCCTAGTACGGCGAATATTCCTCCTCCAATCATGCCCCCGACTCCTATCGAGAATACTTCCCAGAATCCCAGCCTCTTACTATGGTTGCTGCTCGATGCTGGTCACCACCAAGTTGAATCTATGCTTTAGAACTAGTATAATTATATAGTACTGGTGGTCAAAATTTTTAGTTATTATACCACATGCCTTTTTCCAGAGTATCAATTAATATTATGCTGGATAATTGTTTGATTGTTAGTCATGCATAATGTGGATGTCGGGGTACTTCTACTTGATGAATATAATTAGACGGGAATTATGGTGGGATAAGTTTCATGTAAATATGCTCCTGTACACTTATTTATCTGGACGAATGGAGCGGTTCAAACATACAGTTTGCCCTTCCATCTGTGGGTAAAAAGGTAAGGCTATTAGATCCATGCAGGTTAAATTCCTCTTCAAGGTTTGATCACCGGTCTCATACTCAGGAGTTATTATTTATAATTGCATGGAAGATTCTTCCTGGTTATCTCATCGCTTGGTAGACTATAGGTGTACTTAATATATTGAGGTGCACGTGTTTGGGGCGAGGAAATACTAGGCTGCTAATTGTTTTACTTGTTCTCTCTGCATTCATAGCCTCTGTTATCTATGCAGCTCCGTCTACGGTCAGTGAAGAGAATAATGATCTTTTAAGGACTATTGGAGTCGTGGATAGGACCGGGACAGAGCCATTAGCTGCTGGCAGGCTTTATATAGATGTTGAATCTGTACAAGGTGTCCCAGGCTGGCTTGCCCACGTATACTACGGCGACGCAGGAGAGATAGTAAGTTTTCGGGTGTTGTGTCCTCCTTCTGTTACTATAGGAGGAGGATACTTCGGAGCTGTTATATTGGATGACTGGTGGATTGATGGATCTCCTCCTACTTCCGGTTGGGGTTCTGTTAAGTATCTCAAGGTCTACGGTGATTTGAGGATTGTTGCTGGTAGTGTGGATGGCAATGGGGAAACAATTATATCTCTTAGACAGAGGCTTGGCTACCAATATATTGGGGGACTTATGTTTACTCCTGATGGCTATGGCGGGTTCTATGCAGTGTTTTGCCCGATTGTCTCTATAGCTGATGGCAAGATTATGGTGATTTTTAAGGACTCATCGAGTTATGGAGGTTATGATGTCCATATATATGATATTGGCGGAGGAGTCGAACTCTATAATTATACGGTAAGTCTAGACACTAGCTTAGACGTAATGCACGCCTATTATGTCGGGGAGGATGTAGCGCTTCTAACAACATTATACAGGGCTTATCTCGTCTCTAGCAGTGGATTGTTGGAAAGTGTGAACGTGGAAGGTACGAGTCTCAAGGTGTATAGGGTAGAGGTAGGAGGAGGATCACTTCTTATAGGGTCTAGTTCTAATCTGTATCTGGTTAATACTACGGGTTTCCACCCATTGGAGGTATTTCATTCTTTGGATTTATTCCAGCAACTGGAGGGAGAGGTAAACTCGGTGCTTTACGGATCTAGTAATGTTGTGCTTCCACAGGGCCTATGGTTTAAGGCGATGCCTCTCGACTACTACTGGGGGCTTCGAGTCGGCTATTCTGGAGATATCTTCGACGGCGATGGATTCTTAATATACAATAATTGGACTATTCTGATTAAGCATGTAAGGCTTGATCTTAACCTAAGCCTTGTCCAGGGGGCCGGTTCAGGAGGACCTATGCCAGTCTACTATGAGGAGAACGAGTATGTAGGGGTACCCTATGACTATTTTAGCTTGCTTCTCCTCAAACCAGCGATACAGCATCAACAACACCTACGTGTAGAGAATGTAATTGTAAATGCTAGCGTTGAACATTTCTCGAGTCTAAGTTTCTATCCGTCATATATTACGGCAGGAGACGGCTATCTTCTCGTGTATTCGCGAGATGAGAACGAGGTCCTAGTATATAATGATGACGGGGACCAAGCGGCTGTGTGGAGCCTCAACCTTGGAAAGCCCATTGGGATACTGGACGGGAAATTCTTCTTTGTTAGCGGTAGAGAACTTATGAGCCTTAATCTGAGTGGAGGAGACGTGGTTGATTATGGGGGCCTTGTCCCAGATTGGTTGTCCGATAACGTTGAGGTTCAGGAGGGGGCAGTGAGAGGAGGTGGACTATTTATACCCCTGTACATGCCTTTTGGTACGCCTTCTGAACAGATTATTGCTGCTATCGTAGAGGGCAGCATTGTACGGTTCTATCATGTACCGTATCAGACAACTCTTTATTGGGATGGCGGCGTAATCGTACTTAATAGGACGCTGGATAATGCTAATGTTATCTCGCTAGTTGATCCCTTAAACGGTACCGTGGAGTGGGCCATGCATATTCCTAGATCTCTCGGCAGCCTCTATACTTTTCCTACCAATACAAGAGTGCTTATGTGGGCTGGTCCAGATGGCCAAGGCTTCATGCTACTTGACCCTGAAAACGACTCAATTGTCCTTGTACCGATCCCATCATCTTTCACGCCGAGGCCAGCCGTGATCAACGATAATCCGGCTCTTATCTATGTTGGGTGGAAAGACGTGTATGCTGTCGAGCTTGTTAACGTTACTTCTAACGGTAGAGCGTTTGTTCGTGTTTATCATGTGGTTCTCCCCGATAATATTAGATATTTAGGAGACTTCGCGACTAGTCCCGACACATTATACGTAGTGGCTGTCACGGAGAGTGGGGGAGATGAGATTCTTAAAATAACCTTAGGGGGTGGTGCAGAATGAAGAAGGCTGTTATTTCGCTTGTGGTTCTCATACTCTTAGCAGTCCCTCTCACCGCTTTCCTAGGCCAGACGCAAGATGGGACTGTTATTATCTCCCCAGAAGGACCTGTACCTCTAGGGGGATCTTATTATCCTAATGAAGCTAGGTATCCGCTGAAAGCTGGTTCTCCGGAGGTAGCTCTTGTCAGATCAGTTTTCTACGTATGGGTGAAAAACGGGAGTCTTGAGATCGGACTTAAAGACGCTGATGATGAATGGCTAGCGGGTCCTCTGGTTTTGGAGAATACTAGTGTTTCATATGGTGGAGAGGATAAGACAATTTATGCTTTCGGAGGCATCAGGATACAGTTTGATCTTTGGAGGGATTGGCATATTATTGTATATCTCTTCCATAAAGACCTGCTTGTTGCAAGCTTCGACTTGGGCCCAACACCGGATCTTGCGAATACTGGGCTTAACATGTCATTTATTGTGCCTAGTGGTTCCGCTTTAGTAGTCCATCAATGGACGAAGGAGTATTATTATCCTGTTGTACCGAGTCCGCTGGAAACTGCTCGCTCTATGATACCAGATAAGGCTCTTGTAGCCCCAGGCTCCATAGTTGAGGCCTATAGGTATGGTGGCGTATTGGCCCTTAGGGATCCCAGCACTCTGGAGTTTAAATGCGCGTTCGACGTTCTCGACGACCTCTTAAATTATACTTTCAGGGGTTACGAGGCAAACTTAGTCTCCTATTCTTTTTATCGTGAAGAGATAGGAGTTGTAATGAGCTTGTGGAACCCATTTAGCCGAACGCCCTCTGTACCAGATGGCTTCATGGTAACGGTCTTGAATTCTTCTACGTGTAATGTGGAGCGTGCCGTTATCTTTGACGACGACGCACCGGGTATAAAGCCGACTAGGGTGTTCCTATCGGGACCCAGTACTGCTGTTTTGGTAGATGAAGAGATAATATATGATCCATATGGGAGGAAAATAGGGAATATATCGCTATTCGAAGTGCTAGACCTGACTACAGGATCGATGGTTGAATACAATACTAGCGGCCAAATCGCTTATTGGGGAAGCGATCCTCAGAGCGGTGTCACAGCAGCACTCACATCGGACTCCCTCTACATTATATGGCCCAATGGGACCGTTACAATAAGCCAGGTGGAAAGCCCGGTTCAAGCACCATGGCTTACAGGATCCACTATGGGGGTCAAGAGCGTTCTAGGGACACTCCTCATGAATGTAAGAGGAAATATACTCTACTACCATAATGGAGTACTGACACAGTTAGAGCCAGACGGATATCTCTACTCTATCGCCGAGGACAACAAACACTACTATATCCTAACACAGACATACTCGGGAGAAACAGTATGGAGGATAACTGTTATAACACCTGGAGCCGGGGAACAATACCTGGACTTACCATTGAGCCAGTATACACAGGTAGCCCTAGGAAACGGCATTGCCTGCGCCCATCTCGCCCTACAACCTAGCACCGCATCATCTACTGTTGAAGAAGCGTCTCTCTGCGGCACAGAGTACACGGTCGAGTGGAGCCGAAATATAAGTGTCAGTAATATTTATTCAGCAGGATACGGTTGGGTAAATGGATCTTTATCGATTATAAGAGGCGTGGAAGCCGAGATATTGTTCAACGAGGAGAAAGCTCTTCTATCAGGGCTCAGCACAGGGGGAACAACGTGGGATTATGTGGCCCTATACTCGTTACAAGACTGGGCAGTACTGGCTGCCCGGCCAAATGTATACCAGGATCTCCTCATAATCTCCCTAGACCCCTCCAAGGGGTCAAGAATAGTAGGTGTGAACTCAGACCTAGTTAAAGCAGTGGAATGGGTGAATGACAATGCAGTAGTTGTAGTTAGCTATAAGGGAGGACAAATACAATACATGCTTATTACAAGAGACGGGACGGAGAATATCACGCTTCCACCGCCTCAGGAGGGAACCCTCAAAGGCTTGGGACCGGCGTGGGGTCCGGGAGCCGTGGCAGTCACATGGGTGGACAACTATTATAGAGCTACAATCTATTATCCCGATGATAATACATCTTTATCAATAAACCTGACTATTCCACCCGAGGCATATCTGCAGAGGGTGGTGAGCGTTAATCATACAGTTCTGGCGTTGGCAAAAATTGGTGGAAATCTGGCTCTTTACTGGAAGGATTCGACCTCGGCCTGGTCCGAGGAGGAGAATCTCTCCTCTCTCATAACAGAAAAACTAATGGAGATTCTCCCCATAAGGCATCCGGAATATCTTCAAACATGGATCAACATGTACGATCTCCGCCTCAGTCCAACCGGGGAATATGCTCTTGTGACGGTATGGGCACGCTTCCTCCTTAATGGGACGCTTATAGGAAATGGTACTCTCTATGCTCTTGTAACAGATCGTGGCCTGGAGACACTGGACTTTATAGATTATAATGGGCTGGCCGCAGGCTGGATAGATAATAAAACGCTAGTAATACCGGCGTCGAACAAGGTCTATCGAGTGCCTGGCCCCGTGCTAGTCAGAGATCTACCAGACACTCTCCCACCCATCGTTGGCTCAGTCGTACTGGCGGTCTCTCAAACTCCCGATGGTGGTCTAGTGGTCCCGTACTTATTTGATCCCTCGTATACTAGGAGCTATAGTGTGCCAGCAATAGTAAGCGAGGACGGGGCCAGAATATATTATGGCTCAGTCGATAATCTAGGAGGCAGACATGGTGTTATAGTAGGAGCCTGGGCCGGAGACGTTCTAATAGCTGCACGACTCTTCCCCTCACTTAGCCTCAAAGCCGCTCTCCGTACAGCCCAAGTATCAGGTCCCTACATGCTGGACACACTTGACGATGGAAGATATCAGATCCTATGCCCACAAGGTAACGTTAAAGCATGGTTTGGTCCAAGTCAGGCTCTAGAGAGCATTGAGTGTAATACAACCCTCACTCCTCCCCCAGGCTACGAGTACTACGTGGTCCTAACCACGCCGCAATCTCACAAGGACTCCTACAGAGTGCAAACCCTAAACCTCACTCTTACACCTACTCCAGGAGATATTGACTCAACGCTAACATTCCTAGCCGTCATAGGAGAACAAGAATGTATAGAGTACACGCCATATACTAACTATACAATAGCACTTCTCGACGGTAATCCTATTCTACTAACACCACAAGTAGACAAATACCACGAACCAGGAACCCAATATATCTTCTGTTACACGCTAAAAGAGCCAGGGAACTACACCCTTCTACTATTAAGCTTAGAACCAAACGGAGACGTATACTACGCAAAACAATACAAAATAATCACCATACCTCGAACCATAGAGCTGCAACAGCCCATAACTACATTACAGCCCGAGCCAACTCCAGGAAATAACCAAACAAATACGTCAAATCCGCCTACTCAAACCGAGACTCCACCTCCCACAAACCAGGAAACCACAGGTAACGGAGAAACGCCAAACAGTCAAACTACACAGCCTTTCCTCCAGCCTGATCTATCCAATAGCCAAACAACCTCGTCACAACAGCCAGGCACAAAAACATATACTTTCCTACCAAGGATCATACTAGTAATAATCTTCATAATAATTGTAACAACAATATACTTGACCAAGAATAAAATATATAATAAAGGCCAAGAACAGGATCTATCCCCAAGTGACTGAAAATAAGTATTTTTAATATTTATCAATTATAAACCAGCTACTACTGTTTCCCAGTAGAGTACAACTTAATATCTTTAAGAACTATTCAAGAACGAGAGTAAGTGTACGAGAATTCTAAAAAGGTGAAATTTGTATTGGTGTTGTCTAAGGTTTATGATGTTATTAGGGAAGAGGCTAAATACATCGTGATGATTTCAAATGATCTAGCATTGTTCATAGTATCGGCTATTATTGTTATGTTGGTACAGCGTAGGATTCTATTGCCGGTTCTGGACTGTGCAATATACTATGCTGAGGTAGGTAAACTTTGGTTTACTGTATTTATTTTTAATTTATTAACTTTTCTCTTGTTATACTATGCATTTTACATTATCTACTATAAGGGTTCATGGGTATCCTCTCAGAGATGCAAGGTTATTGAACTTCCCGATTGTAAGCTATGGAATAGTCTCGTAGAATCGCAGAGATCACGATTATTATTTGGATTATTTGTCTCACCAATTATACTTCTTGGACTCTTGTTTAACTCGTTGAGGGTAATTGGTTATCCGATTGATTTTGAGAATGTGATTTTGGTTGTAAATAGTGGCGTGTCTAGACTATTTGGATTATTTGAGTTGGGAGGTTATATCGTGGCAATTCATGCTCCTGCATTTGATAACAAGGTTTGGAGAATAGTGTTGTTCGTAGTGGGAGCTATATTTCTACTTATAGGTGCTTATATTGAAGCAGTATTCATTTTTGAACTACACTATTGATTACTGGATCCGGGAGGAACTAATAATTATAGGATTCAAATCCTGCATACAGGAGTAGTCTTATCCGGTCACAATTAATAGGACAGTAGTTAGCTTGGAGTACAAGGAGAATAGAAAAATAATAGAACAGAAGCACAAACAAATTACCAATACGTAGCGCAACGATCAAGAGTAGAGATACGGTATACAAGGCTTTTACAACATCATTGCGATTTGTACTCTATGAAGCTCTATATACATGGTTTGAACCCATAGCTAATATAGGAAACTGAATAAAATCTGTATCTATAGGCAAGAGAGTTCTTCAATTCAGGAGAAGCGTATTCAGGAGTCATGATGCCTTTGCTTGGTTAAATATTGTGAGGAAAGCATCGAAATTATATACTATAAATGCTACTATATAATAATAGTGTCACATAAATGATTAGACCAAACTATACTATAAGCATACTCTTATGAGGTGCCTGCATTATGGAAGACAGAGTTAATCTTAAGTCTAAGGATATGCTTGAATCATTGGAGAAAAACTCTAAGAATATAGTAAGAGCGAATATTGTAATGATAATAGGAGTCATAGTATTATTCGCAACATTCTTACTAGCAGTAGGTGCTACTTTTATCACCGGTGGATTTATGGGCTCAGCTGAAGGAGCAATTTTTGCCATGCTGGGCTCGCTACTAATAGGATTAATTATTTCAATGATATTCTTGATCTACGGATCATACATACTATATACGAGTACCAAAGATATGAAATATACTAGCGAAGCAGACACTAGTACGATGGCCAAATCTCTCAACACATCAATAACAATACTATACTACTCGGCCCTACTAGGCCTCATAGGATCTATCCTTCTAATAATAGGAGTGGGTATAATCCTTATTGGTCTAGCCGCCCTCTTATGGGACATAGGACTAATATTATTTGCCATGGAGCTTAAGAAGTTTGGCGAAGACTATGAAGACCCAAGCAACCTGCTAATGGTTGGAGCAATTCTATCACTATTAGGTGTCTTATTACACCAGAATCTGGGATCAGTACTGATTATTGCTGGACTAGTACTGATCTTAGTAGGCTTCAATAAATTGTCGATTGTAGCTGAAAAGGACCGCATGGAGTTAATGCGACAAATATCAGTTAGCGAGGAGAGCTCGGATTTCAGCATGTAGCATGTTAAGAGGCTTTATGGGGAAAATCCTCTTGTTTTTCTGGCAAAAATAATATATTTGTATTTTTCAAAAATATCTTCTTCTCAAGAATTCTAGTCTGTTCTTATGTACGAAGAACGGTGTCATAAGTATTCCTCCTATAAAGCCTCCGATGTGTGCCCAGAATGCTATGCCTGCTTGTAGTCCGGTGAACATTGTTGCGAATCCCCATATGAGTTGGTAGAGGAACCATATTCCTATGAAGACTATTGCAGGCAAGCGTAGTGGTATTGGTATGAGTCCTATGAAGGAGACAAGCCTTATCTCGTTATAGGGGAACAATAATGCATAGGCTCCGAGTACTCCAGATATAGCTCCGCTCGCTCCTACGGCTGGGATAAACCATGGGTTTATGCCTGTTTCCTGTATAACTCTTATTATTACAGATTCAGGTGTGAGGAGTAGGCTCAATATGTAGAATGCATGTGCCCATAGACCGGATAATAGGTAGAAGAGTAGGTATCTTTGTTTACCCATTACGAACTCTATATTGTCACCGAACACGAATAGGAATATCATGTTACCGAACAGGTGTGTAAGACCTGCATGAAGGAACATACTCGTTATCAATGTGTAAAGGGCTTTACCTTGTATTACAAGGCCAGGTATCATTCCTAGCTTCAATATGACCTCTTCATAGCTTCTAGCTCCTGGGACAAGGAGCCAGGGCGTCGTTACTCCTATGAAGAATACTGTAATATTCAAGAAGATTATAGTCCAGGTAACAGTAGCTCTCTCATATGCCATAACTGGCGGGTTCTCATCTCCAACAACAATTGCCATCAATCATACACCGTCCGTAATTTAAGCAGGTAATGTACTGCATATTACACCCAAATAATATATTATTTGATAGAGTAGACTATTAATTATCTACTAGAATGTGTAGAATGAGGAGATGCACCTCCACCGAGCCCTTACTCGGGCCGTGATGATTCATGTCTGGGACCGATGACGTTCTCTAACCATTGTGATACCGCAACTATAATATATCCTAGACACGACCTAATTATTAACAGTTCTTGATGGAAAAGAGGTGTAAACGAGATGTTGGCTGGGAATCCACTAGATTATCTATCCAAGAAAGACCTTAAGCTAGATGATAAAGGAGTGCTTCAAGCACTTAGGTGGGCAATTATTGCTGAACTTGATGCTATTAACTTCTATGAGCAACTCGCTTCACATATCGAAGATGAGAATGTCAAAAAGATATTCTTGGCGGTGGCAAATGAAGAGAAGGAGCATGTCGGTGAATTCTTAGCTCTGTTACTTAGCCAGGATAAGGACTTGTACAAGTATATGATGGATGGATTCAAGGAAGTCGAAGAAGAAACAGGTATAAAGACAAATCTATGATTTAAAGTATAGATTTTTCCTCCAATAATACGGGGTCTTTAATATTCATTGAATATAGTGTATTTCCGATGATAGTGATTCTGTGGGTTGGTATGATATATATTCTTTGTTGTTCAATTTTTATATACAATATTTAGTAATATAATATGCTATCTAGATACAGTCTCCGCGCATTATGTTTCCCAAGAAATCCTGCCTGGTGATCCCTAATGTCCGAAGTCAGGTCTCCTGGAGAAAGCCTCGAGTCGTTTCTCTCTATAAGAGAACTTGTAACAAGTTACCCTCCCTATGAAATCGCGAGGAAAGAATTCAGATGGCCGACTCTAGGCGAGTGGAACTGGGCAGTCCAATACTTTGACGGGTACATGGCTGATAGAGCTAGTTGGCCTGCAGCAATATGGGTAGACGACCAGCTACTAGAATCCAGTGATAAGCTAGAGATATCGTATCATAAGCTGCGAGAGGACTCTAACAAGCTAGCAACCGGATTAGAGGCAAGAGGATATAAGAAGGGAGACACAGTGCTTGTAATGACAGGAAACGTACCAGAACTATACACCATATTCCTTGGACTCCTAAAGACAGGAATGCCGGCTGTGCCTGCAACAATTCTCCTAACACCTGACGATGTCCTCGACCGGGTAAAAAGAGCAGAGATAAAGGCTGTCATAGGGGACAAACGCTCCTATAAGAAAATCGATATGGTGCGAGACAAGCTTGTAGAACTAGGAGTACGAGACTTTATAGGTGTAGACGACGAACTCCCCACTGGATGGATACATATAAGAGACGTGATGAGCGAAGGCTCCGCAGTATATAAGAAGATAAAAACAAGATTCGATGATATAGCTCTCATATACTTCACCAGTGGTACAACGGCAAAGCCGAAAATGGTATTCCACACGCACGCAAGCTATCCAGCAGGACACCTCACAACAGTGTACTGGGTGGGAGCCCGCGAGGGAGACAGACACTATAATATCAGCAGTCCAGGCTGGGCAAAATGGGCTTGGAGTACATTCTTCACAGCATTCAACAGCGGAGCAACAAGCATGGTCTATGCCTATGAGAGATTCGATCCTCCAAAAGTACTAAAATTCATAACCGAGTACGGTGTCAATACGCTCTGCGCTCCACCCACAGTATGGAGAATGTTCATCCTACAAGACATGTCAAAGTACAATTTCGACAATCTCAAACAGGCAGTAAGCGCAGGCGAACCCCTCAATCCAAAGGTCATTGACAAGGTCAGGGAAGAGACAGGTGTAACAATACGAGAAGGATATGGCCAAACAGAGACGACACTACAAATAGGCTTCTTCCCCGGAATGGAAGTAAAGCCAGGATCAATGGGTAAGCCAGCACCCGGCTACAATATAGTACTAGTCGATCCGGAAGGAAACCCTGTTCCCATAGGCGAGGACGGACAGATAGCAATAAGAATAGAGCCAGAGAGGCCACTAGGCCTCATGAAAGGCTATGATAATCCCATAAAGAACGAACAGGTATTCAGGAACGGTCTCTACTGGACAGGAGACGTTGCAATGATGGATAAGGAAGGCTACCTATACTTCATCGGACGAGCTGATGACGTATTCAAGAGCAGCGATTACCGTATAAGCCCGTTCGAAGTAGAGAGCGAACTGATCAAACATCCGGCAGTAGCCGAGGTGGCCGTGGTACCGAGCCCACACCCGATAAAATGGACTGTACCCAAGGCCTTCATATTGTTAAAGCCAGGATTCAAGCCTAGCCCCGAGCTTGCTAAGGACATATTCGAATTCGCTAGGAGTAATATGGCGCCATACAAGAGGCCTAGAATAATAGAGTTCGTCGACGAGCTTCCAAAAACAATAAGTGGCAAGATAAGAAGAGTAGAGCTAAGGAGAATAGAGAAAGAGCGCAGAGAAAAGAATCAGAGAGGAGAAAACGAATATTTCGAAGAAGACTTCTTCCCCAAATAAGTAATTAAAACAAGTAGTTAGAGCATTGTATCTTCCCACACTAATATCATTTATTACTGTCTCTATTAGGTTTTATTATGATAGAATTGAAACTGTACTTATCGGCTTATAGAATCATATTATAAAATAAGGTAATAGTAATCACAGCAAAGAACATATTCAATCATTATCATCATTATAGAATACTATGGGAAACTAAATGGACAAGAAGATAAACTATTACGCAATAACAATGTTCATAGCAGTATCAATCTACCTATTCATAGGAGTAGTCTATTCCCCTCCATTCGAGGCACTTCGCCAATTACTGGAAATCAACAACCTAGAAGAAACCAGAATGACTCCAGAAGGCTACGTACTAATACCAGATAACTATGATCTCTTTCACCTCAGAACAGTACACTACTACCACGGAGTATTCATCAGTTTCATAACTGTATCAGTTATCTTATACTATATCATCTCCAAGAAAAAACCCGACACCGTACTAGACCTAGCACTAATCGGCGGAATAGCAACAATGACGACAGCACTCTTGTATGGATACGTCTCACAGACACCAATATTCCACGGACTCTTCCTCTTCGGACTCTCAATAATGTTTGTAACTGGACTCCTCCTACTAGCACAGAATACGTCAGCCAAAATCAATACAAACAGCCTGTTAGTGGTATCGACACTCATGCTCTTAGTTGGCGCCATGCTCGGGGCTCTACTAGGATCATACTATATGAAGCCAGAGCTCTCAAAGGAATACATATCTGCCGTAGTAGCATCACGTATCGACCCAGATCTTGCCGAGAACAACTTACTATGGAGAATGAGGGCAGGCCACGAACACGGAATGCTACTCTCAGCACTCGGTCTCGCCGCTGCACTCCTAATCGATGGACTAAATCTCTCATACAACAAGACAACGTGGAGACTTGTACACTTATCCGCGTTCTCACTTTTCATCTCAGCAACTAGCAGCTATCTACTACCAATATTCGGCGGAGTCGTACACATGGTAATCACACCTGCAAGCCTATTACTCATAACAGCACTCGGATTCCTCGGCCTCTATAATACATGGAAAAGAAGAGGATTCTACGACGCAGTATTCCTCTCTGGAATCATACTGGTGTGGCTATTCGTAGCTGTTCCAGGAGCCATTATTGCCGCAAGTCTAAGAGAACCCTCTGCCTTTATCAACCCAGCGTTCCGTGATCCATCATGGGACTACGTTGAACTAGCATATAATATTGGTCACTGGCATCTGCTATTATTATTCTGGGGAGTCGCTATACTAGTGTTATCGTCAAGTATATGGACTAAAAATAAGACTAGCCGGATCATAGTATTATTATCAGTTGTAGGGCTCGCATTATCAGGCTTAGGATTTAATCTATACATATTTATGAATGGACCATATCCAACTAACCCATATGATAACGTATGGATAAAAATTCTCATAGAGCCTGGATTAACAATGGTCACAATAGCAACAGTGTTATTGGGTCTGAACATGATTAGGTACAAATATCTCTAAGAGGGAGAATCGATTGAAACATGAACCTCTAGATGAGGATGGAGTATTAGTAATGGCAGTTTCGCTTATTCTAGATGGCAAGGCAGAACATGCCGTCAAGCTTCTCTCTGATTTTTATGGTGTTAAACCTCCAATAATAAAAATAGGTTTACCGAAGAGATGTTCTAAGGCATTAGGCTGTTATGTAACGTCGAGAAATACTATATATCTTAAATCGAGCAGGGAATATATGGATCCCTTCGTGATATTGCATGAGTTCTACCATCATATTAGGAGCAGGCTAGGAAAGCATCGTGGGACAGAAAAGCATGCTGATGCTTTTGCTATGAGGGCGATTGCTTTATACATGTCGGATAGAGAATGATATTTTCTTTATTAACTGTATGATGCGGGATAATTTATAAGGTATTAAGTGGATATTATTGATATTATTTATTACATAGAAATATAAGAAAATATTTAAGATATTGCAACCTAGAATATAACTGTTAAACTATACTAGGAGTGTGTATAAATTTGGATAAGACAAAGATACTACAATTTGTCCTCATAGCACTCATAGTCATACAAGCAACTCAAACTATACTAACTGAATCATTAATTAGTACTACATCAGTGATTACAGTGCCCGGAGATTATCCGTATATTAGCTGGGCGATCGCTAATGCAACCGACGGGGATGTAATCTTAGTAGATGCCTGGAACTACGGAGGAGTCGAGCCATATCCCATTGAAATAAACAAATCAGTCATTATAAAGGGTGTAAATGGAACAGTAGAAATCAAAAGTCTGCCGGACATAGATACACCGATAATAACTAGTTTTCTAGCCCCTAGAGCCACTCCACTACAGTTGCCAAACATAACGATCGAAAATATAACCTTCAACATCACGACTCCGTTATACAACACAACAACATTCTTACTCCTTAATGGAATGGGATCATATGAGATATTACTAAAGAATGTTACAATGATAGGAAACCGTACCACACTTCCGAACCTTACTTATACATTGTACTTAACGAACGCACCCATGATATTTATAGATAGTCTAACAGATAGAATGCCTGGAGAAACATATATACTATCATCTAATATAGTAAATATAAACAATGTAACAAGAATAAACACGAGCCAACTAATAGTAAATACATGCAATAAATTGTCAATAGAAAACTACGAAAGCCATAACGAATCCCCATATTCAATATATGTACTCTTCACACCTCAAATATACTTCAATAATATAATGATAGTGAACGCAACAATACAGCCAATATATGATAGATTAATCTATATACTGATCGGAACGACGGATGACTACACCATCCAGCTATACAACATAACTATCTCAAACACTACAACAAACACCCTAAGATCATCTCTACTATACATGTCGACCTCAAGCACCTTACCATCTTCAATAACAGTCATCCTAGATAATTACAGAGTTATCCAACAACCACTCGCTACAAAACCAGTAGCACTATCAATGTACATGTATAATATGAATAATAATACACGATATCACATATCTAATGTAAGTATAGAAGGAGCATTCTATTGGCCATTCAATCTCTACAACACATACAACACAACAATCAAAAACATCACTGTAATCAGCTCACCAGGAGACATAATGTACAGTCCACCCATCTCCTATGCTGACAACATTGTAATTGAAAACCCATACATTAAAGAAACAGGGATTAAAATACGTAATGCAAATAATGTAACGATAATAAATCCAGTCTTCATAAATGGATCGATGATACTCCAGGATTCAGACTTAGATATATGGTATCCTAAAACTACTCTATCTGGATTAATACCTCTAGTAGAAGGCTATAATTCGACATTTAGAGCATATGGCCTCAAACCATCTGATATCTTAGAATTTAATATGTCGATAGGTAATGATGCTCTTAATACGTCTTACAAGATTTACCTGATTCCATTCGATGAGATACCAGTTAAACCTCCAGCAACAGTAATTATATCACCATTAATGAAGATTGATACAAGTTATGAGTTCAATGTTACAATAAGCCTAAAATATAATGAAACCATACTGCAAGAGAAGGGTATTAAAGAGCACTTACTGGGAATCCTTAAACATAATGGAACAGCATGGCTAAAACCATCAATCACATACATGACAAAAGACCTTAACAATAATACAATAGACTTTATACTAAAGAATGCTGGAGACCCTATAATTGTATTATACAGCTATCCGGTATCAATCGGCGGAGAGATAACGGAGACTACCAACGCGACGAACATTCACCCGGTATTAATAACAACTATGATACTAATAGCAATCTACATGATTATAAGACGATCCCATTAGGGAATAATACTATACAAGCTAAATTTTTCCGATTTATCATGATATTGTCTATGGGCGATGTAACCTGTACTCGTAGTAATATAATATGCTAGAAGATATTATTATAATATGCATAATCGTGCAGTAAAAGCAAATTACGCTTAGTTTTACTTCTATGTAAACTAGATACGGTATGGCTAGTAGACCCACTAGGTACAATATGCCCAAAAGAATTTTCAGAATACCATGATATATGAAATAATATAAAAGGAGAATTATTAAAATTGTTATAAAATAAATTGGTGCGAGCTCCGAGAAGTGTATTCCAGCGATACTTGATTCGGGTCTACCATATAAATAAGCACATTCTGATGTTTCCCCACCGGTCTCGATAGTGGGTAGGCCTCCAATACCATCTTGTTCCCCTGGTAGTGTTGATCCAGGGAATGATGTTTCCTCATATGTTCCTGGGCAGTATCCTTCACCGGTTTTATAGATATAGAATGATTGGAGCGCCGAGCCTAACCCTATTACTGTTATTATGATTAATATTATGATTATCGTTTTCCTGGTAAGCTTTCTCATGTCTAGTCATCCAATTTATATCTTGTATATCGTCTCGCGCAGGATATTTTTTATTGTGTAAAATGATAAATATGAGAATATTTATGAATCATTTTATTTAACAATAATAACGAGAAACGCATGCTAATAGTGCTAAGAGGTAATATTGAGGGAAAATAGTCCGTTATCCACCTAGCACGTGGAGTCTTATTGTTTCTACTTGTTGGCTCATTTCCTCGGTTAATACGGGGCTAGGAACGAGGTTAGTGTCGCTAGGCGGATATACTAGTGGGTTCTCAAGAATAGATAGTAGCTCGGAGTCATTGGTTTCCTCGGCATACTGCACTAGGAGGTCTTTCTTAACCGCGCTGGCATACCATACATATTTGACGTTCTTTGCTGCGATGTCTGGTCGGAGCAGATAGTTTATGAACGCATATGCTAGATCTGGGTGCGCCGAGTTCTTGGGTACCACTATATAGTCTACCCAGAAGAGGGCTCCATCCTTTGGATTAATGAACTGGACATTAGGGTTCTCCTCTTGTACCACTAGGACGTCTCCGCTCCATGCCTGAGCTAGGCATACTTGCTCAGATTGTAGTGCCGGCATATACTGGCTTGCTCCATAGAATCCTACTAGGTAGGGCTTTATCTCGGATAATTTGGTTTCTACTTGAGAGAGTACGTTCTCGTTCCAGTTTTCAGGTTTTGAGGGATCATATCCTAAGGATAGCATCGTTGTCATTACTACTTCGGAGAACTCGCTCAAGAGGCTAACTTTCCCAGAGTAATTTGATAGATAGCTGGCGTTGTAGAATGTGCTCCATGTGTCTGGGGGATTGTCTACGCAGGTTGAGACGTACGCTATTCCAGTAGTGCCCCACATGTATGGTACTGCGTATTCTTGGTTTGGATCTGCTGGGTGTGAGGCTATTGTTGGATCAAGATTAACTAGATTCGGTATTTTATCGTGGTCTAGGGGGAGGAGTAGCCCCATTTGTTTCGCCAGGCCGACGTAGCTGTGGGCTATAATCATTACGTCGTAGTCTCCTCCACCAGCCTTTAGTTTAGCCCAGGCTTCTTCCGCCGCTTCATATTCATCGTAGACTATTTTTACGCCGTATTCTTGTTCAAAGCCAGTTAGGACTTCTGGATCCATGTATTCGCTATAGTTCAATATTTTCAGCGTTGGTGTCTGCTCTTCTTCTCCCTTTAGGAAGTACAGTGCTCCCCCTATCACAATTATTGCTATTATTAGTATTGCGGCTATGTTTCTCATATTGTATCACCTGTATTCATCGAGTTTGCTCGATTATTCAAAAATATTGTGATTCCTAACATGGTGTGGTTTTCGTTTATACAGTTATCTTTGTTATCGATATATAGGAGAGTTATAGAATTATACTTGTTGAATAGTGTTTCTCGGTGGGATAACAGTGTCCCTAGATAAATTCAGAAAACTATCATACAGCCTCGTTTCTCTCCTCAAACTACGCACTCCACCTATAGCAATCCGTTTCCTAGACAAAGACCCCGACAAAACAGCTATACCAGGATTCAGACCATACAGAGACTTCCATAAGAGAATGGCTTTCTGCCAGGCAGCCGCTATAGCCAGATATTACAAGTGGCCCATCCTCATGGGCAAAGAAGACTTCTCTTGTCCAGGAGCACTAGTAGTATTCGGACTAGTAGAGACCCCAACCTATTTCGAAGACGGAAGCATAAGCGAAGGCTTGTATACAAAGAACAAGGATCTAGGATCAAAACTAGACTCACACCTCGTAAAGCTCCCAGTCAACCAATACAAGGGCCTATCAATATTCTCCCTAGACCAACCAGTAGCAGAGCCACACGTAGTACTAGTCCATCTGACTCCAGGCCAATTATCAAGAGCAACAGTCGGATTCACCTACTTCACAGGAGAACCCCTAGAAATGAAAGCACTAGGAAAAGCAGGCTCCTGCGGAGGAGTAGCAAAATCATTCAAAGAAAACAAACCAGTCGTAATCCTCCCAGGACTCGGAGACAGGACCCTAGCATGGACAATGGACGACGAAATGGCCCTAGCCTTTCCAGCCATAATGCTAGAACAACTAATAGAAGCACTAAAGAAACAAGAGGAAACCCAAGTACTAACATATCCTCCGAAACCATACCTATTCTACGAGTTCAAGTTCAAGAACATACCAATCATCGGAAAATACTACGACAAATTCCTCAAAGAGGTGCATAACAATGAAAAGTGATCTCCTAGAAGAAACAATTCAAAAGACAAAAGACGAGGCTGCACAAAACCTCCTCAAAACATGGAACTGCGCCTACAGTCCATTCACAGCACTAGCCAATACCCTAGCACTAAATCTCACAGAAGAGATGAAAGGAGCAAGCATAGGATTCGCAGGAGGAATAAGCGGTAACAGACATCTCTGCGGAGCACTATGGGCAGCCGTCGCAGCCGTTGGCGCATATGCACGCAAAAGAATGAGTAATATGGGTAAAGCTGTCAATGCCGAAGGACCAGAGTTTATACAAGCGAGCCAGATAATACATGATCTAGCCAGCAAAGTCTACAAGAGATTCGTTGAGGAATGGGGAAGTCCAAACTGCGGAGATCTCAATCCTAGATTCGAGTTCCACGAGGAAGAACAGCAGAAAAAGTGTCGAGCAATAGTTAGAAAATCAGTAGAAATCGCTCTAAGGATCCTCCACGAGCGGTACGGAGACGAGATCCTCCAAAACAAGGGTAGAAGGGGTGTCTAGCCGTGACTGACGAGCAAAAAGACAAATACGACGTTATAGTGATAGGCTCCGGTATAGCAGGTGCAGCCACGGCGATAAAAAGCGCAGACGAGGGACTCAAAGTACTCATCGTAGAGAAGAACAAGCTAGGAGGTACATGCGTAAATGTAGGATGCGTCCCCACAAAATACCTCCTGCGGATAAGCGAACACTACAAGGACACACTGGATATGTCGAACCAAGGACTCCTAACCCCTAGCCCAGAAACCTCTATCCCAAAGATAATGGCCAAGAAGCGAGAACTCATTGAACAAGTCATATGGTGGTACAGGGACTACGTGTTCCCCAGCTACGGGATAGAAGTATTAGAAGGCCATGCAAGGATAACATCACCAAAAACAATCAAAGTTAATGGAACAAGAATCGACGCAACCAAAGCCATAGTCATAGCAACAGGTAGTAGGCCAAGCATACCGCCTATTCCTGGACTAAAAGAATCCTTGGAGGATGGATGTACTATAACAAGTAATGAAGCACTATCCCTAGAGACGCCTCCCAACAGCCTACTGATCATAGGAGCTGGCCCAGTAGGACTCGAGTTAGCAACAATATGGCACGGCTTCGGCTCCGATATAACCATAATAGAACAAATGGACACGATACTCCCAGGACTTGACAGAGACATAACCCGGGCACTTCACGAGATACTCCTCTCAAAAGGCTACAATATTCATACAAGTACGCGAGTCGTGAAGATAGAAGGATGCAAGGCCCTCCTCAGCAACGGAGAAACGGTTGAAGCCGACAAGATACTAGTAGCAACAGGTAGAAAACCTAACACAACAGGCCTGGGCCTAGAAGAGCAAGGTATCGAATTAGGAAGAAACGGTGAGATACTCGTAAACAAGCGTATGCAGACAAGTATTTCATCCATATATGCAGTAGGAGATGTAACAGGTCCACCGCTCATAGCATCGAAAGCCAAACTCCAAGGCTTCGTAGCAGCCTCAAACATAGCAGGGAAACACCTAGAATATAGTCCAGGAATAATGCCCTTCGCAGTATTCACTGATCCAGAGCTTGCAACCGTAGGAGTCTCAGCATACAAGGGAGATGCACGCTATATAGTCAAGCGGTATCCTGCCGCGGTAAACTATAGGGCAATAGTCTATGAGAGGCCACATGGCATAGTAAAAGTAGTCATAGACAAGGAGACTGGGAAGCTAGCAGGCTTCCACATGGTCGGACTAAACGCGAGCGAAGCAGTCAACGCCGCTGCAACGGCTATCATGAAGGGTCTAACTCTCCAGGAAGCACTCATGGCAGCCTATACTCATCCAGTAATGAGCGAGCTCCTTCTTGATGCGATGCATCTCATCGAGGGATACAACGCCTATCTACCCAAGAGGTGAATCCATAATGGCCTCAATGAAACAATTAGAAGGACTACCATATGATCCAGGGAACCCGCCATGGATAAAGAGCTACGATCCATGGGTTCCCCCAAGAGTAGAGGTACCAGACGAACTACTCCACGAAATGCTGGCCAACACAGCGGTCAAGTACCCTGACGCGGCCGCGGTTACATACTATGGTGAAACAATAAGATACAGGAGACTCTACAACGAAACACTACGAGTAGCACAAGGCCTAGCAGAACAAGGAGTACGCCAAGGCGACTGCGTAGCACTAGTAATGGCCAATACACCACACTACATAACCATAGCCTACGGAGCAATGCTCCTAGGAGCCAGAGCCTGTCTCTTTAACCCACTATGGAGCGCGTTCCAAATAGAAGAAAACGCTAGAAAACTAGGCGCGAAACTTATTGTCATTAACGACGTGGTTCAGGCACGGGTAGGTTTAGACCCGGAAAAGTACACTCTTGTCCTAGCAAACATAGATGACTATGGAGGATTCAGATGGAAACTAATGATAAAAACCGCGAGAATCCTAGGAAAACTTCCAAAAATACAACACCGAAACAAACACATACACTACAAGCAACTACTCGAGAATCCTCCAATACAAGAAGCCTACCGTGGAGACCCTAAGAAAACAGTGGCCGCAATGCTTTTCACGGGAGGAACAACAGGGGTACCAAAAGCAGTAATGCTCTCCCACAAAAACATACGAGCCAACATACTATACCAACGAATATGGTTCAACAGGAAAGAAGCACACGACAGAGTCCTAGGACTCCTACCATTCTTCCACGCATACGGTTTCGGCAGTATACTAGGCCTAAGCATAAACATAGCAGCAAACCTAATACTCATGATACGATTCGATCCACACAAACTAGTAGACACGATCATAAAGCACAAGATAAATCTTGTACCAGCAGCGCCCACAATCTACCTATCACTCCTAAGAACTGTCCCAGAGAAAAAACTTAGAAGAATCCGTGGAGTCTCAGAGATATGCTTCAGTGGAGCAGCACCTCTCCCCGTAGAGGTTATCAGGCGATGGGAAGAGGTAACCGGTTGCAGAATCGTGGAAGGATACGGCCTCACCGAAACTAGCCCGGTAGCCGCGGCGAACCCTATCAAGGGCAAGCGCAAGCACGGAAGCATCGGACTCCCAATGCCCAATACACTACTCTCAACAGCTGATCCAATCGAGCCAGTCATGGTCGATGGAACAGGTGAGATAGTCATAAGCGGAGAACAAGTAATGCTTGGCTACTATGGGCTCGAAGAGGAGAACAAGAGAGCATTCTTTGAGTGCTGTGGACGCAGATGGCTCAGAACAGGAGACATAGGATACATGGATGAAGAAGGATACTTTTTCATAGTTGATAGGAAAAAAGACGTAATCAAATACAAGGGACACAGCATCTACCCTAGACCGATAGAAGAAACACTCTATGAGCATCCATGTGTGGCGGAGGCCGCTGTTATAGGTGTACCTGCTCCTGAAGTAGGCGAGAACATCAAAGCATTCATAGCACTAAAACCAGAATGTCGAGGAAGGATCACTCCGGAGGAACTGAAAGAGTGGGCGAAACAGCGACTAGGACTGCTCGAATATCCTAGGATAATAGAGTTCCGCGACGAGCTTCCCAAGAGCTTGGCTGGCAAAATACTTAGGAGGGTTCTTCGGGAAGAGGAGCTAAAGAAAAGGCAATAATGATACATCTCGATAAAGTTCTAGTATTTTATTTAGGCGACAGGGATATGGAGCGTAATCTATCAGGAGATATGGGCTGTTTACTATCTTTTTCCGCTACAATAATTTTTCCTATGGGTTTTGCTTCCTGGTCATATGCGTAAAGTTCATGGTCTTTTTCGTCTATGTGTATGTGTTTTCCAGTACAGTAGGGATACAGGTCTGTTAGACCGCACATGCACACGTTGAGTATTTCCCCGTTGGGTCCTTCTATTAGTTTGGGTTTATTCTCTTTGAAGACTATTATTCTGGGCATGGAATAGTCACCTGTATGAGGCTCCTTATTTGTTCATCTGACAAGGGAATATGGGAAAAAGCTGGTTTGGGTATGTGATCGTTTATGTTTTTAGGAATTTCGCGGTGTAGGGACTCTCCCCGGGGGCTCTTCTGCGGAAGTGTCCGCTTGGTTTTCCTGTTAGTAGTTCTTCGAACCATGCCTCGTGCTCAATTTCTTCGTGGAGTATCGCGAGTGCTAGGTCTGCTGTTCTGTAGTCTTTGCCTGAGATGTAGTCTAGTATCTCTGTGTATACGCTTACTGCACAGCGCTCTGCTTCCAGTAGTACCTTTAGTAGGTTCTCGATGGTCGGGTTTTCTGGTAGTTTTGCGTCTGGGCATGCAGCCATCTTGGCGAATTCTACTATGTCGTTTGGTAGTTGTCCTCCAAGCTCGTATATCCTTATGGCTAGTGCCTCGAAGTGGTTTCGGTCCTCTATTCGGGCGTCTTCAATAATTTCTTTTATTGCTTCTCCTTCTAGTCCCGCAGCGTTCATCCTTAGGATAGTGTAGTAATAATATGTTGTGAATTCTGCCGATGCGGCTTTTACGAGGAGATCTACTAATTTCTTTATGTCTATTCCTTTCTTTTCTAGGAGTTCTATGTTTCTTCTAGCCAAAATTTTGCACCTCTTGTATATCACTTCATATTAGAAATAGTTTCTAGTAATAAGTCTATGTATAGATATATAGAAAAGAAGTGATTAACGATTATAAGATTCTGGAAACGAATTCTAAAATTATCACAATGTTCCGGAAGAGATAAATACTGAAACAGTTTCTAAATAAAAACAATATCCGAGGTGGAAAAAGAGATGGAAATCAACCCAAAACTACTCGAAAAACTAAACGAACAAATAAACAGCGAACTGTACAGTGCATATTTATATCTAGGAATGGCGGCTTACTTTGACGAAAAGGGGCTATCAGGATTTGCTCATTGGTTCAAAATTCAGGCAAAAGAAGAGATAGAACACGCAATGATGTTCTATAATCATATAATGGATCGAGGAGGA
>WAOU01000033.1 GCA_015521095.1 Desulfurococcales archaeon
ATGTGCCGTTAGCTGTTATGGCAGTTTATAGTTTTAACAACAGTTACTACTTTGGTGAATGGAAAGGCTTTACAGTCAAATGGTATGAACAACTATTTCATGACGCTGAAGTCGCTATCGCTCTAAAGAACAGCCTCTTGGTAGCGGTGTCCAGTGCCATTATATCCGTGGGATTAGCCATACCAGCGGCACTCGCCGGCACCCGTCAAACACGTAGCCTCGCCAGCCTACTCATCTATCCTCCAGTCATAATCCCCGAGATAACCGAAGCAGTAGCACTAATGCTCATGCTCCTCCTATTAGGTTTCCCTCTGGGCGCAATAAGCGTGCTAATAGGACACACAGCCTTCAACGTCGCTTACGCCTACATCGCGATAAGCCCTATAGCTGGAAGAGGGAAAAACCTCACAGACGCCGCGAGAACACTGGGAGCAGATCCTAAGACGGCGTTTCTAAAAATAGTAGTCCCGTTAGCGATGCCGGGAATCCTGGCTGCTCTAGGCTTGACCTTCATGATGAGCTTCACAGACTTTATCAAAACCCTCTTCACAAAAGGGCCCGGGTTCGACACTCTTCCAATACTTATATGGAACAGGGCTAGGCGGCCCGGGCTTAACCCGTATACAAGTCAATCAGCGATCGCTGCTTTATCCACTCTACTAGTTATCGTGAGCCTCCTCGTTGCACTAGCATATAACTTCTATGTTCTCAGTATGGAAAAGGAAGAGCAGACATAGTAAAAACCTAGTACTATATAGGTATGTGGATAAGGATTCTCCCCTCATAATAATGAGATAAGGTATATAACAAATGACTCCTCCATGATTATAACTGAGAGCAACACTTGTATGGTGATAAGATATGACCGGAGAAAAAGTTACGATTAGCGTTATAAAGGCAGACATCGGAAGCATAGCCGGACACCACAAAGTACATCCCGACACAATGCTAGCTGCTAGCCGTGTTCTCGCAGAAGCCAAGAAAAAGGATATGATAAAGAGCTTCTACGTAACCCATGTAGGAGACGACCTCCAGCTTATCATGACCCATTACAAGGGAATAGACAGCCCAGAGATACACGAGCTCGCATGGACCGCCTTCAAAGAGGCGACAAAGGTAGCAAAGGATCTAGGCCTATACGCGGCTGGACAAGACCTACTAAGCGACGCGTTCAGCGGAAACGTCAGAGGAATGGGACCAGGAGTAGCAGAGATGGAGTTCGTGGAGAGACCCGCTGAACCAGTATTAGTATTCATGGCCGACAAGACAGAGCCAGGAGCATTCAACCTACCACTCTACAAAATATTCGCAGACCCATTCAACACGGCAGGACTAGTAATCGACCCACGAATGCACGACGGATTCATATTCCAAGTACTAGACGTATACGAAGGAAAAGTAGTAGAACTCTCAGCGCCAGAAGAGCTCTACGATCTCCTAGCACTCATCGGGACCCCGGGAAGATACGTCATCAAACACGTATACAGGAAGAGTGACCACGAGATCGGAGCAGTAGTCAGTAGCGAGAGGCTAAACCTAATCGCAGGAAAATATGTTGGAAAAGACGATCCTGTAATGGTAGTACGAGCACAGAGCGGGTTCCCAGCGGTGGGAGAAGTACTAGAAGCATTCGCCTTCCCCCACCTAGTAGCAGGATGGATGAGAGGTAGCCACCACGGACCACTAATGCCTGTAGGACTCAAAGACGCTAAGATGACTAGATTCGACGGCCCGCCAAGAGTAGTAGCACTAGGATTCCAGATCCACAACGGTGAACTAATAGGCCCGGTAGACCTATTCGACGACCCAGCATTCGACGAGACAAGAAGACTAGCACAGATGATAACAGATTATATGAGGAGACATGGCCCATTCATGCCACACAGACTAGGACCAGAAGAAATGGAGTATACCACTTTACCACAGGTCCTCAAGAAACTCCACGGAAAATTCAAGCCTTACAAGCTAGGCTACAAGCCCGTTATCAAGCACACAGAAGAACTATCAGGACCCGAAGAGATACACGACTAACCTATACAAGCCAATCCCATACATTTATTTCTCAGCAATCCTTCTGATCCATAACAATCCATGATGCCTCCTTTTTCATCGACCGAACACACGAAATTAATAAAGGAGGGAAAAACAATGGCCCAGAAGAGCCCTTGCACAAGCATAGCAACCGATGAGGGCATCAAGGTAAAAATTGGACACTTCGGAGATGCAAAATACTATTTTCACTATGTAATAGACAATGCAAAGAGGCCAGTCCTAATTAAAATTGTGGAAAACATCTATAAAGACGGAGATGAACACCATCACCATCATCATGGACACGGAGAGAAACGAAGGAAAATCCATTCATTAAACAAAGACTGCCAAATTATTGTCACAACTTTCCTGGGACCAGGAGGAGAAGAATACATGATACAACATGGTATACGAGTAGTAAAAGTCAAGCCTGGCACAAGGATCGAAGAAGCACTCAAACAAGTATATGGACACGATATAAGGATATAGGAGAGTCTACCTGTCTCTACTTATCTTGCCGGTCCTCCATACAACAATAAGTGACCGAACCTAGCATATATTTCCGCTCTAGGATCAAGATCTCCCACATACCTCAACCTATAGTACCCACCATCAAGCTCCTCTACAAGACCCAACTCAACTAGTTCCTTTATAAGTTTCCGTGCGAGTTCTTCATCATACTCCTCGTAGCTAACTCCCCACTTTACATTCAAGCGCTTATCGTCAAGTATAATTCGTGCCTCGTCTACAACGTCCTGAATAGACGCCCTATCCTTCCTTTTTAACACTCGCTCCAGTGCGAGAATAGTTAGAACTAGTCCATTACGCTCTCCCCTCTCGAACTTATCCTTAATCTTATCGAGTCCTTCTTTTATTTTTGCAATTATTTTTTCCGCGGATCTCATATTCGATCACCACATTAGGATATTTTTAACGTTTTCAACCTTAATTACCATTATCTCATATATCTTAACTCACTTGATTATCTCACCAAATATAACACTTTATAGGAAATAATGCAGTTTCACTTCTTTATCATCGCTAGCTTCTTTGAAACTAGGAATTTTCCTTTATAATTCTTATATTCTGGTTTATAACTACATACTTTTTCGATTAACTCTTTGTTATCTATATAGACGCTTAATGGATACTTCATCATACATTGTATCAGTGGGGTTACTAGTGTGTTTTCGACGAAATCTAATGATTTTAGATAATCGATATCCACTAATTCCATGTTTTCAATGTCGAGAATCATACTTCCCCATAAATCATGATCATACATTATTGTTTTAGTGTAGACTGATCCTACTATGTCGGGTGGTCCTAGGACGTATCCATTATCATAGTCAGGGATAATAATTATGTCAGGTATCCTGTCTAGATATCTTCCGCTGAATATCTTGGTTTTGTGCTCCACTAGGGATAATCCCTGGTATTGTTTAAGTATGGATATAACTTGTTCTGCGCGATTTTCATCCATTAGATATACGCCAAACGAATAGAGTGTAGGATACAGTACCTCGCTGTTTTGTAGATCAATATAGTAGCTGGATCCAAACACCAGTTTCTTTCCTCTAAGCTTAGCGTATAGAGGCTTGACTACTTTTCTAACGAAGGGAGAAAGAATATGGTCTTTCAATCCTGTTCGGATCAGGAAGTTCATTATCTTGGGATTTATCTTTATTACGCTGAACCGGTCCGGTGCAGTGTGTGTAGCGTAACCCTTCTCAGCCCGCGTTGGTATTGCTAACTTATGATTCACTAATATGTCATTTATACTTATACGCATGTTGTATTTGGAAAATCCATGATCAGATACTATGACTACATTGCCTACAGTCTGTTTCAGAGTTTTGTATAATTTATCTATCCTGCTCCATATGGTCGATACCTTTTCTGGATTATTCAAGGTATCCGGATTAGAATGATACATCGTATCTGGGAAATTCAGATTTATCCATATGAGTGAAGGAGGATCACGTAAGTACTCTTCTAGTAAAGCCTCGAGACCGTTCAGATACTTAAAATAGCTCTCAGTGTTTTTAGGGAGAGGAACCTCGGTCGAGAAGTATTTTTCGTGTAGGTTTTTTGGATAAGAAAGCGGCTTCGGCGTAAAGAACATGTTAGAGACGATAGCTAGGTTTTTATGAGGGAATATTGGATAATCCATGATTGGATTCACTGATAACGCTCTTCCTCCTTCATAGGCTATCATCTCTGTTATACGGGGATGCATTAAATGAAGCGCATTATAATAGAATACTTTTCTTTTCGATTTGTCGAACCCGCTGAAGCTAAATATGCCATGCTTCCCTGGATTGACTCCGCTCATAATTGATGGCCAACTTGCCGGAGTAACCGGAGGTATTGCTCTTATTTTAAATGAGTGATCGAGATTACGCTGGTTAAATATATTGGGAGCTATCCCCTTTTCTGCATATGTCTTTAAAAGATTATATGGTAAGGCGTCCAAACCTAGCACTGCTATAGTTTCCATTAACAGCACCTTTACTCCATAACAGGATATCCCCATGATTGCTTCTATATATAATTCTGTGATCTATATAGTTGCTAATTAGAGCAATCCCTTGATCATATTGACTATTTATTAAATTTCTATAAATATTAAGTCGTCACAATGTTATAATGGGCGATAACTATGGGTTCTATGAGAGAATTACTTGATATCGCCAAGAAAATGTCCTTAGAAGAGGAAAAGTATGCGGCTGAGCTTGAAGAGCTGGCACATAGAATAACTCATCCAGTACTGCGTGCGATAATCGAGGGTATTGCTAGAGACTCATTCAAGCACAGTCTACTATACGAGGCTATTGTTAAGACTATTGAGGGCAAGTCTCCCTTCCTATCTGATGAGGAGCTTGAATTGTTGAAGAAAGGTATTAGGAAGCATATCGAGATGGAGGCTGAAATGGTCAGGTTAACTAAGGAGCTTGCTGATAAGACGAGTGACCCAAGGCTTAAGCTCCTGTTAATGACTATACATGAGGATGAAGCCAAGCATCATGCATTACTTATTGATATAGAGAGGAACATTGCCGAGAAGGAGATCCTAAAGGAAGAAGACGTCTGGGAGCTCGTGTGGAAGGATAGCCCCTGGCATGGATCTCCCGGAGGCTAATCCTTAGAGCCTACTGTTTTCTCCCTACTGCTCCTATAGGCTATGTTGGAATACTATAGCTGTTCTACGCTATATTCCTCCCATATCTGAGGCCCAGATCCGGTTCTTTAACTTCGAGTATTGTGATAGTCTTATAATTATTTCTAGTGCCAATACACTCGCAGGCGTAAGGCGATAGAATATGCGAGCCAGGTCGATACCAGTACAATGATTCAGCGGTAGCGGTACAGCGGGTGCCTCTGCCTTGGATAAAGAAGTATGGAGAAAAGCATTGGTAATCGCACTGCCATTAATGCTAGCTGAAAGCGCCGACAGTATATTGTGGATCGTTGATACATATTTTATTAGTCGATTAGGCGACGAGGCTCTCGCTGCCGCAGGCGTAGGCGGATATCTGGGATGGCTCACCTTCTCGATAGGTACCCTTTATTATACTGGTGCACTTGTCCTGGTTAGCCAGGCGGTTGGAGCGTCTAAGAAGAGCACTGCGGAGCAGTCTGTTGGGGAGATCTTGACCGCAAACATTATACTTGCAATACCTGTCCTCATCTTGTTGTGGAAGACGGCTCCATATCTCGTAGATATTATTGCAGGCGAGAGAGTCGGGTTAACAGCAAAGTCTCTAGCAATAGATTATTACAGGGCAAGACTCTATGGGATGCCCTTCGCGTACATGGGGCTCGTTTTTGGAGCCGTGTATCGTGGGGTGGGTAGAACAAGACCAGTATTATATTCGACAATTATTTTTACGATCGTTAACGGTGTACTCGACCCCATATTGATATTCGGCCTCTACAGCTTCCCATCTCTCGGCATTAGCGGTGCCGGCTATGCCAGTAGCATAGCGAACATAGTTTACGCTATTGGACTATACCTATATCTTCCAGGCCACGCCGGCATGAAGCCGGTGCCAAGGCCTCCGAGGCATCTTGCTTGGAAAGCGACCAAGATAGGGTTCCCGACGCTTATAGAACGGCTCGTATTCGTCGGAGGAAACCTCGCATATATAGGAGCTGTTGCCAGATGTGGAGAAGACGCGCTGGCCGCACACACAATAGGCGTGCGTATAGAAAGTCTGGCTTTTCTGCCATTATTTAGTATAGCCGAGAGTGGAGCTGCGCTGGTTGGCCAGGCGATTGGCGCAGGAGATCCTAAGAAGGCTAAACATATGGGTGTTGAAGTAGCTAAGCTAAATCTTGTCGCGGGAGCTATTAGCATGGTAGTGATACTCCTGCTAAGTAACAGGCTCCCGTATGTTTTTACGGAGTCTAGTGACGTTGCGAGACTCGCAATGTATTACTTGATAATAGCTGGAGTAACAGAGCCTCCTCTGGGAGTCGTGATGAGTATTGCAATGAGTATTCGGGGCGCGGGCAACACTACAATCCCTACAATAATTAATCTATCCGCGTTATACCTATTGAGGATAATCCCGGCCGGTATATTGCCAAGGTTTATGCCGGAGGGACTGTGCGCTGTGGGTGCTTGGTTGGCGATGGGTATAGATGTTACTGGGAGATCGCTGATACTACTATGGGTGTACAAGAGATATTTTGATAAGCTGGCGCGGAAACTCGTCTAAGGCCGAGTACATATATTGTCTAGGATTATTGGGTCCCCTTTCATTATGTTCATTGGTTTTCTGAGTTCGATAAAAAAGTCGGTTGGCCCTACATTATTAATTCTATAGAGGTTTCCTGGCGTCATCTCTATAACATCGTATACTGTACAGTTCCTTACAAGGACCAATAATATTGGATAGTCTATTCCTTTCATCGTGAACGTTACTGTACTGGGAGTCGAATTCCACAAGAATACTATAGCTTCATAATCTGTATAGCAGTAGTATCCGCACTCCCGTTCTTCTACTGTATCAGCAATGTATGCGCTGAAAGTATAGTTACCTATTATAAGAATTGTACCATTAGACTCTACGTCTTGTATTTCGCCTACAGATTTATCTCCCGAGAATATACCACTGGTTATTCCCAGTATAGCTATCATAGTCGCGAAACCTAAGAGGACAACTATCAAGCTGAATACTCTACTTTTCAATATCCATTTACCCCGAGCAGACGACGGCCCTCCATCATTTTAGTTGTATAGGAGTGTTTGATAGGCCGTGGTGCGGCCGCCGGGATTTGAACCCGGGATCGCCGGCGTCTCCCCCGCGCAGTTCCTACTGTTCCTAGTGCGGGGTTTGGAAGGCCGGCGTCCTAGTCCAGGCTAGACGACGGCCGCTCCCGCCACGTGTGTGGCTAGGCCATTCATAATAGAGAACATGTAGGGGTATATTAGGATTCTCTGGCATTCTCTTTAGTCTCTATGTGTTCTAGGATCCTTTTAGTTAGGCTCTCGGCGAAATCATTGTGCCTCACGTATACTGTTACTGCGGTATGGGTTGAGCTAGGGAGTCCTATGAGAACGTTGTCGCATGCTATCATCATGTCGAAGAAAGCTATTGGGCTCGAGTATAGTCTTATGTTCTTTGAGAGTAGTTTCTCAACGTATTCTCTGGGTGGATGCTTGTCGCTTGACACCACTATTAGGGTGTCCTCTGGTAGTACTTCTATTAGGAGGTTTATGTAGTCGCCTACATCTTCTAGCTTTTCGATAGCTTTGTTCACAGTAAATATGACATTGTTATTACACATTTTTATCAGTGTTAGTGCTAGCGATAGGCTCTCGACGAGCCCGTGTATTATTCTTACTTGGTCTCCTGAATGTTGCCTGGACCCATACGTGTTTTCGAGGCTCTCTGCGAGCTCTATTATCTCCATGTGTCTCGTGTTGGCTTCTAGTAGGACCTGGTATGCTATTTGTGAGAGCGCTTCTTTGGGTCTAACCGCCTGGTAGGCTTCCTCCGACCTGTATACTAGACCCTTTAGCTCTAGGCTTTTTAGTACGTCATAGATTCTTCCTCGTGGTACTCCTGATACTGTTGATATCCTTAGAGGAGATGCACTGCCTAGCTTGAGTATCGCTAGGTATGCTTTTGCTTCATAGGTATTTAGGCCTAATAGGGCCTTCATCTTGTCTATCATATGGTTTTCGCGTATCAAGGCCTGATAGACCCCATAGTCTAGTTTCGCGTGTTACGATTGGTTAGAGCCATAACATTACTGTTACTATGTAGTGGATTATTAGTGATAGGAGTATATAGGGTATACTGTATTTTAGGAAAGTCTTCCCTGTCACTTTGTATCCTTCCTTCTCTAAAAGTACGACGGCTACGTAGAGAGCGGGCGCTGCCGCGGTTGTCATGTTACTTGCCAGGGTGGCGCTCCATGCCATTCCCCAGTAGAGGTGTCCTGGGTCGAAGCCTGCAGATGCAGCCGCTTCTTTTACTAGGAATAGGAATGTCATTAGGAGAGCGTCGTGTTCTACGAATGTAGATAGTACGGCTACCATCCAGTAGGATACTGTATATGCTTCTAGGGGGCTTCCGGTTAGGTATGGTATTAGGGACTCTGCTATTCTTTCTAGTACTCCGCTTACTTCGAGGGCTCCTACTAGTGTGAAGAGGCTTGCGTAGAATAGGAGTGCTCTCCATTCTACGTCTGCTACTATTTCTTCGAAGTCGGGTAGATCCCTGCCTGTTGCTCTGAGTATTTCTATTGTTAGTGCTAGGGCGCTTGCACCGGATATTGTGATGAATCCTAGTGGGACTCCTAGCATTGGTCTCAGGGCCATGCCTATAACTGTGGCTATGAAGAAAAGCGTGCTTATAACAAGTAGTAGTTTGTTGGTTTTATTGGAGCCATGTTCTTCGTGGACTTTGGCGTTTGGCTCTTTTACGAGGAATATCTTGTAGTACAGGTATGTGACTATTAGGAAAGTGATTGTGAGTAGTGGGAAGCTACTTAGTTTCCCTTGCCATATTATGAAGTCGATGAATTCTGCTCCTGCTATTTTGTGCAGTAGCTGTGGCGGTAGGTCTCCCATTAGTAGGGCTGTTCCCATGAAGTTCGCGCTGAACCCGACTAGTAGGACTGCAAGTATCGGGTTTGCTTTGGCTTTTCTTGCTATTTCGAGAGTTATGCTTCCGAAGAGTAGAATTACAAGTACGTTGTCGACTAGTATGCTGAGGAATCCGGCCGTTATTGCTAGTAGGACGATTAGTTTACGGTAATCGTCGGTTATCTTTATTAGGCGGGTGACCACTGCGTCGGCTAGTCCTCCCTTTATCATGTAGCCGGTTATCATCCACATGCCAAGAAGTATTCCAAGTATATCCCAATCAATGTAGGAGAATGCTTCCTCAACAGTATAGGAAGCGAGCAATACTATTAGTAGTACTGTGCCAAATATGGAGGCGGATACTTCGTCTATTTTCCTCGATATTATTACTGCTATGACCGCTAGAAATACTGCTGACGCGATAAGTGTCTCTGAGACCATTATTTCGGCTCCCAGGGCGATACTAGGATCTCGGACTGGAATTTAAGCATAGATAATAATAAATATCATATATTTGTTCACTTTAATGACTTAATTTAACCATTATTCAACGAGGTCAATTACTCCTTGTTCGTCTCCTCCACGTACTCGATGAACACAAGGAGATCCCGTACAAAACGATCAGGTGTATCCAAGTACATGGCATGACCTGCTCCCTCATATACTTCTATGCTAGCTCCGATTCTACTTGCCAGCTTCTCGATAGTCTTCCTTGACACTATATCCTTCTCGCCCAGTATGATTTTAGAGATTGTAGTGATCGAAGATGCTATACTAAGCGCGGTTTTATCCTTCTCAATATAGGGGCTAAGTAGAAGCAATCCTCTTACCAGCTCGTTCTTGGCCGAATAATATATAGCAAGTCTACCACCTAGGCTAGCGCCTACAACCACAAGCGGTCTCCGGTCAACATATGATAATACAAGAGAATTCAGAAGACCAAGATTAATATCCAGGCTACGAGTATGCTTGGTACATCTTGCTCTACGTCCATAAGGCATATCTGGTGCGATAAACGAGTATCCCCTACTGATTAACGCGTCGAACACTCCTGTCTTGGACCATGTCTTTCCCGTAAAATTATATCCGTGCAAGAATAATATCACTGGCTTGGAAACGTTTTCCTCTATGTGAGTAATTGCCTGGCACTCGATCCCTTCAAAACCATGTAGTACTTCCTTAACCAATTAACTTCCACCATACAATCATAAATATACTCAAGGCGATATGTCTCTTTGTTCGAGCTCCTAATCTGTCTAAAATTAAGAGAATAATTATTGATTACATGCTTATAATTCTGTACAACCACCAACCATGATACGCGGATGAAGAATACATGAAGAGCAATGCCAAGCTATACCTACTACTTGTACTTGCTGTAATGAACATAAGCACAGCAAGCATACTAGTCCGTCTAGCAGGAGTACACGGCTATGTAGCTGCAACATGGAGACTGATAATCGCCTCCTTCCTAACCCTAATTCTGTTTTTCATCGCGGGAGACCATAAAGGATTCCAGCTACATAAGATAAATGACTTGTTCATAATGTCTTTGAGTGGAATATTCCTCAGCCTCCACTTTGGTCTATGGATGATGAGTCTCAGCCACCTGAGCGTGGCTGTAAGCGTTACAATAGTTGACAGTTATCCAGCACTTATGGCCATCATAGGGATGGTACTCTTCAAGGAAACATATAGGAAAACGCAGCTCCTCGGAGCAGGAATCGCGATGGCAGGGATCGCGCTCCTCTCATTCCACACAGCCCACGGCGGGATCGCTCCCCCAGGAGGGGACCCCGTACTCGGCATCATTCTTTCTGCTCTAGGAATGGTATGCGTAGCACTATACTTTACCATAGGAAAAGGCATGAGACAGCGATACACTACATTTCAATACACACTCATAGTCTACTCTGCCGCCAGCATATTCTCAATAATCATAGTCGAAACCATGAATCTAAGACTCTTAGGATACAGCCCTATAACATACACGTATCTAGCACTACTAGCACTACTCCCAATGCTAGGAGGACATACCGTGATAAACTACGTACTAGAAAAGGTGAGCCTACTAGCCGCAACTATACCAATACTGGGCGAACCAGTAGGAGCAGCAATTCTTGCCTGGCTACTGTTAGGTGAGAGAATCGATCCATTATCAATACTGCTTATGGCCATTGTTATAACGGGCATCGGCCTCGTCGTTTTAGAAGAAAAATAACGTATCTTCAGATTATCGTATACTAGCATACCTTGCTACCAGGCTCAACTGGCTCAGCTACAGTCAACAACGCGGGCTTGGACTCGTCACTGCACGGAGCCGCTAGTATCATTCCCTCGCTCATCAGGCCGGCCATTTTCTTCGGCTTAAGATTAGCTACGACGATAACGTATTTTCCTAGGAAATCCTCAGGCTTATACCACTTCGCTAGTCCTGCCAGTATCTGTCTTTTTTCGTCTCCGAGATCGACGACTAGTCTTATAAGCTTCTTACTGTTGGGGACTGGCTCTGCCTCGATCACTTTTCCGACTCGGAGATCGACTTTTGCGAAATCCTTATAGTCTATTTTCTCTCCGCTCACGCACAGACACCTCCCATTCTCTTACCAGGTGTTATCTTATCCGATCCGTTAATATAGTGAAATGCGTATAGGATAATCTATGTATCTAGACTTTAACGTATAGTTATAGGTAGGGGGATGACGAGCCCAGGCAATCTGATGAAAGGTGAAGAGTTCAGCCTTGGCAGACCCCTCTTCCTACCATAAAATATATGGTTTTACTATATTGGAGGTGACACACAATATACTATAATGGGAAAGGTGGCATAGATAATGCCAAGGATTAGAGTAAGGTATCTTGCAACACTCTACGATGCGGTGGGAAAATTCGAGGAAGAAATCGATTGTAGTGATCCGTGCACTGTAAAAGAAGCCCTCAATGTCCTAACAAGCATGCATCCGGTCCTCAAAGAACATCTAGGCGAAAACTACGAGTTCATCGGCGAGGACGTACAAGTACTCGTAAACGGAAGAAACATAGAGTTTCTGAACAATCTTTCAACCAAGCTGAAAGATGGAGACGTTATAGTACTCATACCTCCTGCCGCGGGAGGACTACCATCATAATTAGCTTATATGCATAGGCTGATAAATATACTAGAGCTACGGGAAAGATATCATCTTAAATCCTATATCCACTACAGATAATACTAAAGGTGGCAATGAGCTTGAACCAAGACCTCCTCAAGGTATTCGAGACCTGTCTCCTATGCCCAGGAATCTGTAACAATAAATGCCCAGTATATAGAAAAACTCATCTTAGAACAGCAGCACCAAGCGTTCTAGGAAGACTCGGTACGCGTATTATCAGAGAGAACAGAATAGACCTAGCCCAAGGATTGAGACTATGCGTAGAATGTGGACTATGCCTCGATGCGTGTCCCGTGAAAAACCCTCTACCCTCCGCGATCCAGGAACTAAAACGCATCATTTACAAGGTGCCGGAAAGTGTACCGGAGCCCATCACATTGCTGGAGGGAGACGAGAAGATCCTTATTGTATCATCTACTATGCCCGCACAATGGATAATTGACAAGCTAAGAGAGCAGAGAGTCGGGGTACTATACTTGGACTCGTATGATGCGAGGGAACAGAGAGCCCTCTACGGCGCAGTAGGCTTGCCAAAGGACCTGGAGGAGAAGTACAAGGTCTACTGCGAGGACTATCGTCTGTGTCCCGAGGCCCCTAGCGGGCTCAAACTATTACTCGACTATGATATTAGGCCTCCTAAGAAGCCGCCCGCATATACCCTTCTATTACCATGTGGTGAAAATGGACAAGCCTCCTATGAGGAAGCCGTGAACGTATATGGCACTCCCTCCACTACAGTAGATATCTGTGGTATCCCCGACCTCTATCTTGCTGGATACGAGGTTTATACCCGGAGACTCCTAAAGAAAATAGAAGAAAGACGTAAGGGATTATTCTATCTTTCTCCAGACTCCTTTACAGCCAAAGTACTTGGATCGCTCCTCGACGCCCCTATAGTGTCTCCTCTATCCTACAGGTGAAGAACTATGACTATCTCAAGAGATTTCCTCGAAGATGTTAAAGCCCTACTGGGCGAGGACAGGTTAGTTACAGATCCCTGGCTCCTAATCGGATACGAGCGTGACTATTGGCCACTCGCAGTAGCCATGGAGTACACAGGGAAATGGGATCCCAAACCGCCTAAAGTAGCTGTTCTTCCAACAAACGAAGAGGAGGTAGTCCAAATACTGGAACTTGCCCGAAGACATGGAATCCCGGTGGTTCCATATGCAGGCGGTACAGGCGTGCTCGGAGGGGCTCTACCTCAAAGAGATAGCGTTGTCCTAGACGTTTCTCCACTCGACGATTATGGATGGCATGATAAGAAATCAATGATAGTATACGCAGAGGCCGGCGTACCACTCATAGACCTTGAAGAATGGCTGAACTCTCAAGGGTATACGCTGAGGCATTTTCCACAGTCATATCCTACGGCCTTGATAGGAGGATTAATAGCGACTAAGAGCATAGGCCAGTACAGTACAGGCTATGGTGGCATCGAGGACATTGTACTGGGATTACACGTGGCAACCTACAATTACGGACTAGTCAGGATCCCACCTGTACCTAGAAGAAGTGTGTTATGGTCCCTAAAACACCTCTACATCGGTAGCGAGGGACACCTTGGAATTATCACAAAAGCATATCTCCAGGCGAGAAAGATACCGGAATGCAGTCTACCTTTCTCGATAAGATACAACTCTTTCAAAGAAGCTCTCCATAGCGCAATGAAGCTAGTCCAGCAAGGAACTCCTCCTGAACTGTTAAGAGTCTATGACGAGCTGGAATCTCAGTCCATGCTAGGCGAGTCAGGAAGTCTCATCATAGGCGTCATAGAAGGGCCATGTAACGAAGTCGATGCACGTATAAGTGTTATGGAGAATGTACTGGGTAAAGGCCTAGACGATAGTGAACCGGCACTCCGTTGGTTAGAGGAAAGATTCAATGTTATACCTAAGATACGTGATCTTGCAAAGATAGGTCTCTCCTTTGACACGATCGAGGTAGCATTGCCCTGGAGCACGGCCTATTCCGCGTACAAGGAAACCATCGAAAAACTGATAGAACAAGAAGGAATAATATATGCGAGTGCCCACGCAAGTCATTTCTATCTTTCGGGAGCGGCGATATACTACACTATCGTATTCGAGCTAGACAAGCTAGCATCCGTATACAATAAAGCATGGGAAATAATTGAAGAAACCTCATCCAAGCACGGGGGGACAATAAGCCATCACCACGGCATAGGAGTACATAGGCTAAAATGGCTACGGCTAGAATACGATGATAATACTCTAAGACTCCTAAAAGATCTGAAAAAACTACTGGATCCCGACGGAATATACCGTGACGAGGTTATTAAGTAACTAGATATTGTAACTCACGACGAAGTATAAGTTAGTGAGGGGTATCTTAGATTGTCAAAAAAGACGGCTATTATCGGAGCAGGCATAGTAGGACTTATGACCGCATATACCTTGGCCAAGAAAGGTTACACAGTCACATTATACGAGGCTAATAACAAGGCAGGAGAGGGAGCCAGCACTCATAATGCAGGAGTAATCCATGTTTTACAGCCACCTCCGTGGAAATGGAAGAGTAGACTCACCAAGAACGCATACAAGCTATACGATGAGCTATCACGGGAGCTAGATTTCCCTATACTCGAGACAAGAACTCATCTAGTATATGGTGGCTCCTGGGAAAAGATGATTGCAGTATCCATAGCGGTTGCTCTTAAAATGCTAGGATACAAGGTAGGCCTAACAAATAGATCTCAGCTAAAAGAAGACTGTCCAGTAATAAGTAGACAGATAGAAGGAGCCGTTACAGTCTGGAACTACAGGACGGTTAATCCCTCAAACATCATAGCCATTCTAGTGGATAAACTAGAAGATCTTGGAGTCGAGATTCACTACAATTCTCCTGTTAGAAGGGTTGAGGAAAAAACAAACCATATAACAGTGTATCCAGAATCGGCGGGAGGATCAGATTATGAATATGTCATTGTAGCGGCTGGACCGGGCTCAGGTTCCTTAGCCCAGAATCTAGGATTGAGAAAGGTAAAAACTGGATACTTCAAGGGTGTTATGGTTTGGACGGATCTATCATGTGAAGCGATTATTGCTGGACTGCGTCAGCCCAGTAGAACTGGCAAGACTAAAGGTGGAGCTATCATACCTTGGCCCGATGGCCGTGTCCTCATGGGGCCCAGTTTCCAAGAGACAGATAACCCATACGACACGAGCTTCACCGATGAAGATCTCGAGAATACAGCTAATAATTACAAGTGGATATTGAGGGAAGAGCCTGTAATCAAGGGCGGATTCGCAGGGACAAGAACCAAGAACTTGGAAAAAGACGACTTCGACGTTCAATACACTCGGAGAGCCATCGTGTTCCAAGGTATTGATAGTCCTGGTTTCAGCACCGCGCCACTCCTAGCAAGACTAGTATATGAGTGGGTGATGAGGAACGACTAGGATAAGATATGAGCCCTGTCCACGGCTCTGCAGTGTAATAGAGAAAATTCTATCAACTGGATTATTTCCGCATATTAGGCCTGAGAGAATCCACTGTATTAAGAGCCAAGGCTCCAGGAGTAGTGCTATAGCCAGGATCTATGGTTTGCCTAGACCATGGATACTAGTTCTCGGTAGAAATCCAGGATACATAATAGAAGTGCTCGAGGAAAAATATACAAGGCTCTCACCCGAGAAGCGTCTAGAAGTAGTCATCCACGAACTTCTCCACATACCCTACACCGCGAGCGGGGCCCTGAGACCTCATGGAAAACTAGTTAATAATAGGAGGGTCCGAGAACTTGTTAGACAATTAAAGAAGAAAAAACCAATATATAACGAAATTATAAGGCTATTGGAAGAACCCTGCTAGACACCTGTGACTGCGTGTCCTCTCTCAGAGCCTATTGATTCTATATTGTTACCTGGATTCTCTTCGACAATTATTGATTGGACACGGCCATCTTGTAGTTTTATTACCGCTAGGGAATCGTGCCAATCGATCTTTATCGTCCCAGTAGGTTTACCGAGGGCTTTGCTTAGAAGGAAGCCAGCTTTAGCCACCATTACTACGGCATCGGCAAGTTCCTTGTCCCAAGGTGCTTCACTGGAGGGGGCTACACGGTAACCGTACTTGTCTACTTCAACTACCTTGAATGATACTTGGCTCAAACCATTGCACCCAGAATAGTATATTGCTGGGATACCGATAGATGAGGTATGGGACAGTATCATCACAGTAATACTCTTTGATTCCATACTTGATGTTAAGAGTGTTGGGAAACCCGGGGAAAACTATTTAATAATGATTCTTGGAGTCTTATGCTTCTGCTTCGGCCTTTTGCTTTATTTGTACAGGGTTTGATGCAATGATATAGTGTACGTATCTACCATCTCTCTTCTTCTCGAGTATTCCTGCTTCTACGAGTTCTTTGAGGACCTCGTATACCTTGTTCTTGGCTATACCTGTTGCCTCTATCAGGGCTGAGGGTGTTGTAACTCCCTTCTCGATATAGGATAGGATTATGTCTGCGATGTCATCTGCATCATTTTCTGCGACTTGGTGAGCCGATTTATGCTCTAGGTTCTCGAGTTCTTGTTTGATCTCTCCGATCGTGTTTCTTATTCCGTGTAGTGCATCCCTATACTTTACATCATATGATTGTATCGTTTCTTCTAGCTCGTTGATTTTGGCCTCCAGAAGTATTATTTTGTCAGTTATCTTGATTATACTGGTCTCCGTGTATTTCTTGTACTCGTATATTTCTTCTTTTAGCGAAGAAATCTTTGATTCATAATCGTCTAGTTTCTTTTCGAGGTTTTCTATGTCTGACTTGTCAAATCCAAATATAATCCTGGCTAACCCCAATATCTATCCCCAAATAATATTTTGTTGTGTATGGATGATACAGGGGGAGACAGAGTAAAACCCGGGTATGTGAATGGTTAATACCTGGATAACACGATGTCTAGGAATGTAGACGTCTCGCTAGCTCGAGTAGTCTTGGAGTTGGCGTTCCTGGTGGTATGTCTTTGAGATCCATTAATGCTCTTTCCACATTAAAGTATACCCTTTCAGGATGCTTCCAGGACTTGTAGGAGCCTAGGTCTATGGATTCTCCTATCTTTATTGGGTCGTCGATGCCTTTCTCATATGCTTTCCTTGTTTCTTCATAAATCATTACTAGGTATTCTCTCATCTCTTCTACTAGCTCTTGTCCGGCTACCTCTCCGTGTCCTGGCACATATTGCTGGGTCCTGGGTAGTTGTTCTAGGCTCTTGATCCATCCTTGAACCGTGCCGTCTATGGCGAGGGGTGTCACTTTATTGAACAGTATGTCTCCTGTGAAAACTACGTCGTCTACTTCGACAATTAGATCGCCCGGCGTGTGTGCTGGTCCAAAGGGTTTTAGTATTATGTGTCTTGTTTCTCCTCTAATTATCATTTCTTCGTCAACGAGTATTGTTGGGGGAGGATACTTGCTTTTGGAGAAGTCTAGGTGTGGGAATACTTGTTTATAGAGTTCTCGTATTCCAGCCTCTTCTAGTCTCCTCGCTATTTGATCTGCAATTGGATGCATAAGTAGGTGTCCGGGCGAGAATACGCCTGCTCCCCATATATGGTCGCCGTGGTGATGTGTGTGGATTATGATGGTTTTGCTTGGTAGGTTTAGCTTTTGGATTAGGAGTTTTAACTCGGCAGCCCTGTCCTCATTATACTGTGTATCTATTATTACGGTCTTGTCTCCTAGATCAATTAGTCCACTGTTAGATAAGAACCATCCGCCATCCTTATCTATAACCGCGTATATTCCTTCGTCTATTTTAGCTAGCTTGTACCAGCTCAAAGGATCATCCCTCTTCCAATGTCTTTAGCGCCCATTCTGCTTCTTTTCTAGCTATTTCTTGTAGGAGCGGAGGCTCGTAGATGTCGAAGTGTCCGACATCGTACTCGATTATGTCTACTTTTGCGTCCTTGACCTTTTTGAGGGCCTCTAGTGCAACTTCGGGTGGAGTAGTCTTGTCTTTCTTGGCGATAATTGCTAATAGTGGCTTGGAGACGAGCTCCGTATAATATCCTGGATTATAAGCTAGTATGCGGTTTATGCTGTCTAGTGTTATTCTGTTTTCGAATTCTGGGAATTTCGATGCCTTCTCAAGATAGTAGTTTATTGCCTCTTCAGTGGCCAATATTCCGAGTCCATCTCTGGATACGATTGGGATATACATTGGTTCTCCCTTACAGCACTCGCTCCTTCCTTGTTCTGCTAGCATTAATACTGGGTCGAGGCTTCCGAAGAACTTCATGGCTGCATAGTAGCTGTAGACGTTTGGTACTTGGGCGATCCCGCATCTGATTCCTGGGCTTGGAAATGCTAGTAGAGTTATTACGTGTCCGCCGCTGAAGCTTGTACCCCATACACATATCTTTTCTCGGTCCGCATAAGGTTGGCTCCTCATGTAGGATATTGCACATCTATAATCTGAGACTTGATCCTCTGGATAAAGGGCTTGGCGAGGCTCTCCTTGGCTTTTCCCGAATCTCCTGTAGTCGAATGCTAATACGGCGAATCCCTTCTCCGCGAATATAGGCCCATAGTCGTCGCTGTGAATTTCTTTGATCATTCCAAAGCCCATGGCCATAACTATGACTGGTAGCTTATCCTTTCCCTCTTTTGGACGATAGATTAATCCGTGGCAATAGACTCCGCTACATGGAAAGAATACCTCTTCCTTTATGATTCCCAAGTTAGTCCCACCCTTAGCACTCTTCAATATTTTTAATTATGATAGATCGAAACTATTAATATGAAGACCATATTATGCTTGACTTCTACAGCGTGATTATCTTCCCGGGATACTCCTGGAACGATTATCTTTTCCTATAGGCCGGGCAGTTATCCATCCTCCCGGGACAATACTATGAGTAATTTCGTATTGTCCTAAATTGGTGTTTATGATCATTCTACATTGTGGAAAGTTACATGACTTAGCATTAGATAGTATAATTCTAAGAACATCCCGGTACGGATGATATATAATAGGCTCAGTACCCAGACGCTTCCCCCATTCAGTTAGACATTCGAGGCTCCTTTTCCTAGCCAGTAGGTTTCTTACAACTATAAATCCTGACAGTAATGCAACGAGTATTAGTACTAGGACTAACCAGAGTCCTGGCTCGATCTCATACGACTTATTCCACGAGAAGAACATTGTGAAAACAGTCATTATTCCTATCAAGTTTCCTAGCATCCTAATATAGGTCGTGTCTACCGAACAACAGAGTATCAGTGAGGCTAGCTTGCCTGGATCATCTTCACGAAGTGGTATGCTACCGAGATTTATCCGATAGTGTGGTCTTCCCCTAATGTCTCTCCAGGTCTCAACCGGATATAAACCCTTAAACTCATTAATCCTCACCACTGGAGGCTTGACCGACATGGAAAAGCTCGAGGCAAACTGCCTAAGACAGCTTCTACCCAACATACCATGACCCTGCCTGAACTAGCGGACTCTAATCTCTAAGTAAAGAGCTAGGAGTGCTACTATGATTATGAGTGATAGTAATGGAATATGCTGCACTGCGAGTTCGCCTACTTCTCCTCTAGGAGATATTATGCTTCTACTAACTCTACCAGCATTGAACCCGGTTACAAGGATAGTATATGCTTGTGCCCAGTCAAACTGTTTGTATATGGCGATTAGAGCTATAGTATAGAGTACCACGTAGAATATGTTCTCGCCAATCAGGAATCTTGGAAGATCCGCTGTAAAGTTTATCCCTAGATAACCGACAATCAGTAGTGCGATTAATAGCATCTCTACTCTTACAAGTATCATATTACTTACACCACTCTGTATTTCGTCCGGTCACTGCTTCTTTTGCTTTTGCCTACACTTCTTCCTCTTCTGACAAATAACGCTGGCTAAGAGATAAGCGATTGCAGCGCTTACATCATCTAGTGTTACTACTCCCACGTATCTACCGTCAGCGTCTACGACAATCACGTAGTCAGTTGCATGCTCTACCATTTTCTCGAGGGCATCCTCTATTGTTGCGTCCATGCTTATTATCGGCGGTACTCGGAGCTTGACTGCTCTTACAGGGACTAAGAGGTCTCCTCCCAGATCCTCTATTATATCTTCTAAGTCTTCGGGGTCGAGTACTCCCTCTACTCTACCCATGTCGTCTACTATAGGTATGATCTTGCCTTTTTCATGGACCATGAGTTCTAAGACATCTTCTAGCTTTGAATCTATTGGAAGGCTTCCATATGATCTGTCGATTATTTCTGCAACTTTCACTTCTGGCTTCTTTCCACTACTCTTGAGTAAGGCTAGCATTCCCTCAGCAGTAACGGCCTCTTCATGGAGTCTTCTCGGTATTTGGCTCTCATAAATGCTATCTTCTCCTACGAGTTCTCTGGCGATATAGCTGGCTATGAGTGTAGGAGCTATTAA
>WAOU01000034.1 GCA_015521095.1 Desulfurococcales archaeon
CGAATTCAAATAATATCTCGGCTGAGAGTTTTCTCTCAAGATATTTCTTGACAAGATCCGCGATTTCCCCGGAGAGTTTAGGCGCCGCATCTAGAGGCACTATTATAGTCACGGTTTCTGATCCGTCAGGCAGATAAACTCTCTTCATGTCTATGATCTTGTATGGCCTTATCACATATTCTACAAGTCTCTGAGGATCTTCGTCTGTGGGGATAACTATTACGTTGCCTATTCTGGGATTATCTAGTGCCGCCTCAATATGTTTTCCTAGGTCTTTTGGAAGCTCGCCTCGATTTGTTTTAACAAGCACTACGAGCTTATTTCCAAAAAGATACGACTTTACATATTCTAGATCGGAGCCCTCGACTCGCTGCTCTATACTTACCAGAGCACGCATTACTTCTAAATCTATCTCGTCATACCTACCACTATCCATTATACGCTGACATCTGGGACACAGCACTCCTGTCTTAACACATATCTTATCTAGCGGAATGTTCACTGGCAACTCCATGTATCACCATTCAACCATTAAACACTAGTAAACAATATCAAAATAAGAATCTTAATAATCAAAGCTATAATAGCATCCTCTAGTAAAGACATTCAACTAAACCTTTAAAACCACGAAGTATCCTAGCTTTTCGAGGGGATCAGAAGATGCCGATAACGGATCCAGAACTAATAGCGATAGTAGAGAAGAGAGTACTCAACAAACTTGTATGCAGGAACTGTGGGGCTCTTAATCCACCGGGCGCAAAGAAATGTAGAAGATGTAAGAGTAAGAACCTTAGACCGAAGAAGAAAAAGTAACACTACATAATCTTCTACATACTGCATAATTACGTTAGTTGTTTTTTCTGGGCCAGGAATAGTATATTTCCAGGGCTATATCCTAAGTTGGAGAGGTCCTGAGTGTTGAAAATTGGATGAAAAATGTAGATTAGAGCCGTCAAGGGTACTAGTACTCGAATGCAATGGAAACATAGTTGTAGACGAGGAACTAGCCAAAATACTATACATGGTTAAGGTAGAGGAAAGTCTTCATAAAGCATCTCAGCTTATGGGACTACCATATTCTAGACTACATGAAAAAATTCGAAGAGCAGAGAAGTTAATCGGAGATAAACTAGTACACCGGTGGAAGGGAGGCGCGTCTAGAGGAGGCGCAAAGCTAACAGATACAGGAGAAAAAATACTCGATACCTATATGCAATACTATAGGCTATTCCTCCAAAGACCCTTCGAAGACTTCCTCGGGCCCGATTCACGACGGAAACTAATAATATTCGTGGGAAGCCACGACTTTGTACTAGATAACGTTTTCAATAGCATACAGGAATACCGTATAGAGCCGATATGGAGCGGAACAGTACAAGGACTAATGCAGCTTGCATATGGAGGTGCTGATATAGCAGGAGCCCATTACCCGGTCAAACTAGGAGGACCCGCTAAGTTACTCGAAATGCTGGGGCTGAAGGGAATAATGGATATTTATCCTATTTTCAGACGCCGACAAGGATTTGCGTCCAGAAAGCCAATAGAGCTAGATGAGCTAAAACGAATGCTTGGCATGGGAGAACTAGTTCTAGCTGTTCGAAACCCCGGGAGCGGGACGAGAATACTAATGGAAGAGCTTCTATCAGAATGGATAACCGACAAGAACAGGATCAAGACACTGCTTGAAAACTCGGTAGAAAGTAGAACACACCTAGATACTTGCAAACATATTGCATCGGGCAAAGCTGACATAGGACTCACAATAGAACCATATGCAAGACTATTCGGCCTGTATTTTATCCCAATTGCATGGGAGGACTATGTGCTAGCCGTGAGAACAGGGGACTCAAACAATGTCCGCAGAATAATAGATCTCCTGCGAACTTTAAGTACACAATTCATCGAGGAAAGCAGAATACCAGGCTACGAGATGCTGTAGGCTAGATGGAATCTAGGAGTATTGTGCTAGGATAGCCCGCGCATAGAAGTGGAATGGTGCCGCGGCCGGGATTTGAACCCGGGTCACGGGCTCGAAAGGCCCGCATACTGGGCCGGGCTATACTACCGCGGCACACCCATCTCATGAGATTCGTCTTTTGGGGTTATATATGTAATTCGATGGAGCCGGGGCCGGGATTCGAACCCGGGATAGTAACGGGTCTCTGCGGGCCGATGGGCAGATAGCGATTATCCGCTGCAGCCCGCCGCCTTCGACCGCTCGGCCACCCCGGCACCTTTATAGGATATATTCATGGCACGGTTTAAAATGGTATTGATTATATGGCAAATGATAGAAATAATATGTAATGTTCAATGCCCATTATACAAGATCTTTTAAAGAACATTATTATAGACATTGATTATTAAGAAGCAAGTGAGAGATCTGCTTCTTCAAGCATTTTTGATACTAGGAAGTAAGGTATGAACTTGAATAATGTGTATAGCTCTTGGTCTTTAATCGGTAGTTCATCTACGTTTTTAGTTATCTCCTTTAGATATTCGTTGAGCGTTCTTAGTGCGTTTCTTACTGTATCGTCTTGTCCCTCATCTGCCCATTTAATGAAGAGTTTTTCGCTTGGATCAAGCTTTTCTTTTTCTCCGCTAACATACTTAGTATAGTCGGCTATGTCGTCAGCTAGCTGGTATATGATACCCAGTAGTTCTCCGTATCTACCGATCTTTTCGAGAACAGGCTTTTCTTTTACTCCGGCTGCTAGGGCTCCTAGGATCGTTGCAAGTTTGAAGAGGCTTCCTGTCTTTAACTTTGCAAGTTCAATGTATTTCGCACTTGGAAGAGACTCGGCAAGAAAGACGTCTATAATCTCTCCTCGTACTGTTGATTCCCAAGCTCTTATGACATAATATAGGGCTGAGATTCCTAATTTCTCGACCATTCTTTGAGCTATAGGTATGAGTAAGAGACTACTTAATACTGTCTTTCCTATTCCATGGACTAGCCAAGCGGCTTTACTGTTTCTCCTTACAGTATCTTTGTCAACGATATCATCTATGGCTAGGCTAGCTGCTTGTACGAGCTCTATCGCTACAGCGGCCTCTATAGCATCTTTCTCGGATCCCCCGAGTGCCTTAGCGGTTAGGATTGTTAGGAAGCCGCGGAACCTTTTACCGCCTCTACTTATATATTTTGCCACGTCGGGGAGACCGCTAGGGTCTAGATTGTTGAGTGTTTTCTCGAGCTCGTCTTCTATCAGTGTTTTTGCCTCTAGCCATTCTCTGTATAGTTTCTCTTTTAGTTGTTCTTTTTCAGCGATTGATAGCATTGTTTTCAACCACTCCAATATATTACTTTAATGCCCGTGTCTGGGAATAGTGTTTTCAAACTCTATATATAGGTATGGATCATATGCTAAGATTCACGAAGATTAGGCTCCTATATTTTCTTAGTATTGTCGAGAATTCCGAGATTGTTAATTTCTCTTTTCCTGAGTACGAGTAGTCGCCTGTAAGCATTATTTCAGCGAGTCTTTTTTGCCAGATGTTTCCTAGGACCCTATAGTATCTTTCCGTACCTACTACTTCGTATCTGAGCAGGAGTGGGAGGCTAACTAGCCTCCATAGGAATCTAGGTATGCTAGATGCGAGTAGGCTTATCTCGTCATGGGAAAAATCATGTATTTCACCGTTCTGTAGATAAATGTAGCTTCTTCCAGAGTAAGCTTCTTCTAGGCTTACTTGTTCTTTAGGCCAGTATCTTGATAGGCGTTGTATATCGTTTCGATATTTTCTCTCTACTAGTCTCCTAGTGTTCTTTGATCCCAATTCTTCAGCGTCTCTCATTGGGATATGCTACCCTCTTCTATACCTTGCATATATCATTGCGTGATCTTTGTCGAATGGATCTAGGTGTACCACGTCTACTATTTCGAATCCGTTGTCCTTGAGTGTCTGTACTTCTCTTCTATAGACTTCACCGGGCTCCGTTGTTACGTCTATGCTCCTTGCCTTTATCGCTAGTAGCATGTATCCCCCGTCTTTCAGGAAGAACTTGGCGTTTCTTACTACGATAGCTGCCTGATCGGGCTGGGCTACGTCTGCGTATAGTCCGTCTACCGCCTCTACTAGATGGCGGTACTTTTCTGGGAACCTTGCATCTCCTAGAATCGGATATATGTTCTTACGCTCCTGTATTATCAGGATCAGGTCTCTCATGACTCTAGGTGCAAATTCTACTCCGTATATTCGTCCCTCTTTCCCCACAATGTCGCTTACGTGGCTAGCAGTTGTACCGCTTGCAATTCCTAGGTATAGTAGTTTGTCGCCTTCTTTTACTGGTAGTTCTTCTAGTCCTTTAAGGAGGGCTCCTGCTAGCTTGCTCCTGTAAGCGTTCCATTCTCTATATTCGACTCCATTAAATTTGAAGAGTCGTTCTCCATATACTCGTTGACCTGGGACTAGATTCTTTGTTGCTAGTCGTAGGCTTCCATCTTCAAGCTCGACTATGAATACGTTTTTCCACTTGGGGTGCTCCTCGACCTTAACTACGTTCACCATGTCCTATCACCTCTTTCTCCTGCCTCCTCTTCTCTTCGGTCTTCTCCTCTTTCCTCCCTTCCGCCTAGGGGGTCTAGATTGTCTCGCCTCGGGCTTCCGCTTAGGAGGCTTTGCATAGATCTTCTTGATTTCCTCGATTCTCCTTCTTAGGTCTTCTCTTAGCTTGTCTCCTATGAATCTTCCACTGAAGGCGTCAACTTTTGCAGCTATAGCTAGTTTGGCTGCCAGTGCCCGAGCGATTTTACCTCTCTGCCATTTAGGACTCTTGTGTATGTCTGGGTACTGGAATATTATGCCGTGTTTTGGTGGTCTTCCACCGGTTCTTAGGGCTCTGAAGAGTGCTTTCTCTGCTCCTAGTACCTGTATGGTGCTTGCTGGCATGCGTGCTAGTTTGTCGAGTCCTCCGGCTAAGCTGATTAGTCGTGCTCCTAGTAGCGGTCCTACTATTGCTGTGATGTTTGGTGCTACCTCGTTCATCACTTGTTCGATATATTCTGTTAGGTCTCTCCTCAGCTTGTAGAGTTGGGCAGTTATTTTGGCTAGTGTCTGTACTGCTTCTACGTCGAATTCTGATAGATCTGCTCCTATACTGTTCTTTGCTGCGTCGGCTATCTTCTTGGCTTTAGCCTCGCTGAATCCTAGCTCCTTTAATGCTTCTTCGGTAATATTGGATCTATGTCCGAGTTCTGCCACAATCTTGACGTAGTCTTCGTGTTCTCGTACGAGGTCGTTGAGTTCAGGGAAGTGTAGACTGTACCATTCCCTCAGCCTTGCTACGTATAGGTTTACGGTCTTGTCGATATCATCGATCGCTCTAATAGCCTGGGCAGCAAGCATGTCTCTTTTCTCGGCGGCTCTCCTGAGTTTCCTACGGGTGTATTCTAGTTCTGCTTTGAAGAGCCAGTCTGCAAAAGCTTCTTCGCTATCACTGAATCCTGTCTCCACAGCGAGTTTGAATAGATTCATCCTCGCGGTTAGTGCGGCTTTATTTCCTGGCTCTACTGCAACATCGAATCCACGCTTCGATATTGTTCTCGCTATATCATCGCTCTCAACTATTATCTTCTTGACTCCTTTTTCGGATAGTTTGTCTAGGAGCTTGGAGAGGGCTGCGTACATTTCTCCATTCTCTATTCTCATACCCTGATCTACTGCCTCGTCCATGTCGCGGGGAGCAAGCTCGTACTCAACTATGCTTCCATCATCCCTCAGAGCAAACGCTCCGATTATGAGGTCTGCTAGGTATACTTTTTCCATTACTAATATCACCCTTGAACTACTCCGATACAATAAGAAGACGTATTAGATAATATAAAAAGATACACGAGATCCTGGCTTCCCCGTATATGTTCTCTGGGTACCTAAACATGCACGGTTTCTATGATCTTCGATTGCACGGATAGAATACTTTATATAAGGATTCTAGGGACTAGACGATTGCATGGTGGAAGAATCATGCCGACACACGGATCAATGACAAAGGCAGGGAAGGTCAGGAAGCAGACACCGAAAATTGAGGGTAAGCAGAGGAAGGGCTTACCTCCAAGAATTAGGAACAGGATAAGATACATTAACAGGTTCATAAAGAGGAAGGAGGAAGCCACTATACGGAGGAGAAGAAGGTAAACCTAATAGAGCCACTCTAAATTAATGTA
>WAOU01000035.1 GCA_015521095.1 Desulfurococcales archaeon
GTAAAAGTCAAGGTCTTTAACTTCGAGGAATACATTAAAAACCCAGCCATAGGTCTACAATTGCAGGGAGAGAGGGGTAAGAAAATTGGGTAAACGACTAAGACAGCAGAGAGCAGGAAGAGGAACACCAACCTATAGAAGCAAGAAACACATACACCCAGGCCCAGCCAAGTATCCACCACTAACAAGCGAAACCCTCAGGGGAAGAATAGTAGAACTAGTCCATGATCCAGGAAGATACGTTCCCCTAGCAAGAGTCGTCCTAGAGAACGGAAAAGAATTCCTGACACCAGCCCCCGAGGGCGTATACGTAGGACAAATCATCCAAGTAGGCCCAGAAGCAGAAGCCGTCCCAGGAAACATACTACCTATAGGAAAAGTCCCTGAGGGTACAATGGTATTCAACATCGAGCTAAGACCAGGTGATGGAGGCAAAATAGCGAGACAGGCAGGCAGCTATGCATTAATCGTGGGTAGAGGCGCAGGAAAAACACGTGTTAGACTACCAAGCGGAAAAGAAAAAGACATACCAAATGATGCGAGAGTAACGATAGGAATACCCGCAGGTGCAGGAAGAACAGAGAAGCCTCTCATGAAGGCAGGATTCGCCTATTACAAGTGGAAGGTCAAGGCCAGGAAATGGCCGAGAGTAAGAGGAGTCGCAATGAACGCCATCAACCACCCATTCGGAGGAGGAAGCCACCAGCGCAGAAGCCATCCATCAACAGTGGCAAGAGAGACGCCTCCAGGAAGAAAGGTCGGTCATATCGCTGCGAGAAGAACAGGAAGGAGGAAGAGGTAGCACACGCTTATATAAGCCCATATTTTTGTTCGACTCCACAAAGAACCCTAGAGACAGTTCCCCACGCAGTAAACTGTCTTCCCCTACCAATACTATACCTGTTCTCTTTAGGGAACAATGAAAGAATTCTCTTTGAAAAATCACCCTTCGGGAAAGCACCAATCCCAATCCAGACAGGCCTTGTTGCTATAAGTGAGGCTAGTTCATGTACACTAACAAGTTTACCATCCTCCCATAGTAATATTCTCTCAGAACCGTCACTTAGGAGATCCTCTATCTTGATTCCTAGCTCGTAGATAAGAGGATTATTCGAGCCCGGTGGTACATGTCCTATACGAAGTAGCTGTGCCATTAGCCCTCTAAACCGTTCATAGCTTTTAGGAATTCTAGTTTCAGGAATAACGCGGAAAATCCTGTCCTCAACAGTATGGAAGTAAACATCAAGAACACCCTCCTCTACAAGCGGAGAATCAAGTACTGTCAGCAACGCTACATGCAATATGTCTGGTCTTCCACGCTTCCACTTGAACGGTAAACGAGACATGGCCCGGTAATGGAGGCTTTTATCCAATAACATCTCTCTCGGATCCACACCATATCTCTGAGCCGATCTCACAATATCAGGCTCGCCCAGTATATCTTCTGGAACTAGCTCAATAGAGGATTCGAGAAAGACAATCTTCACCTTTCCTCTTCTTTCCCTGATTCCCGCTCCCATAGTTCCCTCCTCATAGCTTCAAGCTGGTTCAGAGGCTTCCCCATGTACTCAGCACCAGTTAGAAGCCTTACATTCCGAGACTTTGCGACCTCGACAACATGGCTAATTTTCTCTGAATAGTAACGGTCTCGCAATAGATGATGATCCACGACCAAAACCTCTGGCCTAACCCTTACAATTACCTCCTCCATACCTTTCACGCCAGCCTCAACATGTTTTAAAGGAACCTTGAAACCCGCGAAATAAGTCGGAGGCCCACTCAGAACAATCACGCTAGGCCTTTTCTCCCCCCATCTAGAAAGAATTTCGACAGCCTCAGGGTCAGCTGGTCCCTGTACATCACTAGTATATATCATTGACTCTCCACAACACTCAACAAGTACCATTAACACTCTACCGACCCTACTCCCGGGATAACCATGCCATACAGGACTAGACACAGTAATAGACAGCTTGCCGAACTTGAATCGGTTACCATCCCCGATCAATACTTCTCCAGCTATCTGCTCGACGCCAAGCTTCTTTAGAAACACATATGACCGTATGGCTTGGTTCCGGTTAATATTATGTTTAGGATCCTTTACTATCAGTATTTTCCCCTTATAGAGTTCTGGCTCATCGCGAATATAGTGATCATAGTGATAATGAGTAATCACGACAATGTCTGATTCGCGAATCCACTTCCTAGCATGCTCGAGGGACTCCTCTAGACGTTTCAATTCCACGGGATGTGGAGGCAACCCGTATCTTCTAGGGGCCAAGGATGCTCCTAGATCAATCCCTACTACTCCTTCATCGGTCTCCACGACTGTAGCTAGACTACGCACACCCATACTGTCTGAGGCAATTATTCTAACTTTCAAAACCGGCACACCGCTACACGCATTCTATGGGCTCCGAATGCTTGATATCTATCTTAGCCTTCTTTAGGGCTACTATTATATCGTCAAGTGTAGGATTCAACCATCTATATAGACTATAGATCTCGCACACGTCTTTTCCTTCAATAAGGTCACGGTTCTTAGTGAATTCAAAGAATAGCCTGTTCACTTTATCACTCCTAGTCATAGTATAAACTATAGCCTTCTCTAGATCTCCATCAAGGTCGAGTCTTGCTCTAAGGAGGATCTCCACCAGCCTATTGATACGGGCCGGAACACCTATGATTGAGCCCCTAAGTGAGATCCTCCTAGGCTGACCCCAGGGCACCTTCATATCCAGTAGCCTGCTTAGACCCGGTCTAGGAATCTTGTCCACTATACCTCCTATAACGAAAGCATCAGCCTCTAAGAGTTCGGTGGGGGAAAGATCCCTGTCAGCGTCGGGTCTAAGAATTATCACTTTATCCATTTTCATCGACCAGAGGAGTTCACCTGGCCTCTCTCGCGCGAGAATCATTTTATTTCTCCCAGTGACGTCGTATAGCCACTCCTCTACTCCCTGAGAGATACTAGTTAGAGCCAAGTGTCTATCCCATAGGTATTCTCTGATCTTGGTAAGAGCCATAGCAACCTGAATCTTGAGGCTTGTCTTTTCCTCATCGGTATGTATCTTTAGAAAGCCCATGTCAATCACGAACAGCGGCCTAGGTGGAAACCCTACAATCTCCTCGAGCTCCGAGAACGAGATATATGGAGGAGATCTTGATGATTGTGAAGGAGCCACTATATGACGTGCACTATTATCTCCTTTTCCCGCTATAATTGAATGACCTCGACACGAGAAGATAACACGGCCAAAATACGATCCTTCATACACGTTATACCCGCGTACAAGCATCTCAACTCCTAGATACTGAAAACCTAGCTTAGCAAGCCTCTTTGATTCAAACGGAAACCTTGCCCCTACAGTATCAACACCATAGTTTTCCAGGAGCATAAGAAGTGACTCTGCTACCGGTCTCCTTCCCTGCAAACATGACGGATACATGTTCTTGGCATGGACCAGTATGGATCACCCTTATAGGAAGTCCTCAAGAGTAACGTTGCTGGGGGATTTCTTCTTCTTAACATAGTATCCAGTTCCTTTTAATGTGCCCCAGCTAAACCGTATAACCGGCGGTGGACTTCCCCTTGCCAATACCTCCTGCAGCCATTCAACAGTCCTAGGATCACTAGGATACCCGCTCCCCCGGACTCCATAAAGAGAGGCAAGTACCCTGATCCTGGAATCCCTTACATACTTAGCAATAATACTTGCAGCAGCGACCTCTGGATACTTAAAATCAGCCTTTTCCTCAACTATTATCTTGCCACGATAACCCGTCTTCCTCACCGCCACCTTTATCTTTGGAACTGATCCAAACTTGTCGATTACAATTCTCTCAACACTTTCAGGGTCAATACGCTTGAATATTCTTGATAAATTCGTGTAGAGTGCATTAGATGTCAATACATTGATGTTCTCATGGTCTATTTCCCTCGGCTTAATAGCGGACACAGAGAATACTAGTTTTCTACTAATTGTCCTGTATAGTTCTTCTCTCTGTTCTGGAGTGAGTAGCTTGCTGTCTTTTACTCCGAGTTCCTTCAGATCCTCTAAAAGATCTATGGGTACAGCTACAGCTGCTACTATTAGTTCACCAATAAGGCTTCCTCGTCCCGCCTCGTCGACGCCTATCACGATCATATTGCATCATCGTCGATGTTCTAGCCGTTGTTCCTGCTCCTAGGGGAATAATATAATAGTCATCTGGCATTAATAATGAAAGGTGCACGGACTATTGTCCCTTAAAGGTACTAGAGATATAACTACAAGGATCTCTCAATACATAGCACATATAGAATACTATGATTATCTAGACCTCGCGGAAATAATCGTGTCAGATATCATCGAGTATTTTTCGAAGAGTAATCCTAAGAACCTGGAGAACAGGTACGCTCGTATCGCCATGGCCTGCAAGCAAGCGTCATTCTTGGGACCCGTATGCAGCATCTGTCTGCTTATTAGGAAGTTTACAGAGATCATGCGTGGAAGGAGTAAAGAAGAATTTAAGAAATGGCTTGAAACGTTTGCAAGCGTCACTGCCAGATTCTTCACTCTAAGCGATAGAACGTTCGGCCAGATAAGCAGTAGATTGGCGGAAAATCTGCCTCACGACGCGGTAATCGTTGTTATGAGTCACACTCATACTGTGGCGAAGATAATAGGGAGTCTTAGATACAAGATCCATAAAGTGTATGTTAGCAAAAAGTATCCTTTGAATGCGGGAGTAACGATCGCCAAGGAGATAAGGGCTCATGGAGTCAACGTATCATACATACCTGACGAGTATCTTGCATGGGCAGTGGAACAGGCAGACATGATACTGGGATTCGCGCTAGGAACAACTACTACTGCAAGAATAGTGACGGAAACCGGCCTGCTCGGTGCGCTCACAACGGGTGAAATGCTAGGCGTGGACACAGTCGTTATAGCTCCATTAAACTTCATGTGTGGATGCGACGAGGACAGCATAAGGAAGAGAATGCCTGGATTCGTGGTCTCAAACGATATAACAGGGATAAAACTCAAGCTAAGAAGCCTCGACCTCATAGACCCTGACTCCTTCAGAGTAAAACTAGTTAACGAGAACGAGATATTGGATGCATCGCGAGAACTCATTATCCAAAGACAGAAACAGCTCGACAGCGTTATCAACGACACTATTAACTATATCTCTAGGGAGAGAGGACTAATTGGCTGGGGGTAACAGTCATGGCCAAGTTGTTCGGCACGGATGGAGTTCGAGGAATCATAGGAGAAAAACTCACTCCAGAAATGGCGCTGAGGCTCGGAAGAGCTATAGGAGCATACTTTGGCAAAGGATCTCGGATACTTGTGGGTCGAGATATTCGTAGCGGGGGTGCAATGATTAAACGCGCAGTAATATCTGGGCTATTAGCTGAAGGAATAAAGGTCTACGACGCGGATCTAATACCAACGCCTGGCCTCCAATATAATGTAAAAACTCTAGGATTCGACGGAGGAGTAATGATAACTGCAAGCCATAATCCACCAGAGTATAATGGTATAAAGGTAATCGCCGGGGACGGCGTGGAAATTCCCCACGAGGACGAAGAGATAATAGAATCATACTACTTCCAGAACCATGCCTCAAGACTAGAGTGGCGCTCATACGTTAATGATCCACTCTTTAGAGCCGACGCTATCGAGAACTATGTAGAAGCTATAGTATCACAAGTTGACAAAGAGAAGATTGCGAGTGCCGGATTCAAGGTCGTAATAGAGTGTGCCAACAGTGTAGGTTCACTAGTAACGCCAAAAGTACTCTCACGCCTCGGAGTCAAGTATGCTAGCTTAAACTGTAACCTAGATCCCCTATTCCCTGGAAGAGAGCCGGAGCCCTCACCTATAACACTGAAACCAGCGATAGCGCTCCTCCGCGAAATCTCAGCAGACCTCATAATTGGCCATGACGGAGACGCTGACAGGGCGATAATAGGAGATGATAAGGGTAGAATACTCTGGGGAGACAGGGACGGGGCACTCCTATCAGCATACGTTGCAGAGAAACATCCAGAACTCCCGAGACGTGTCTATACCGGTGTGTCGAGTAGTATAGTAGTAGAGGATTATCTAAGGCCCCGAGGCATTGAGGTCATATGGACTCCTGTAGGGAGCGTCACAATATCACGCATGATTATCAGAGATGGAGGCGCGATCTCCGGCTTCGAAGAGAACGGAGGCTATATGCACACGCCTCACCAAATAGTGAGAGACGGGGCGATGAAGACAGCACTGCTATTAGAAATGCTAGCAGAATACAATACAAAGCTCTCCTCCCTAGTCGACGAACTACCGGTCTATTATACGATCAAGACGAAAATACCGGCTTCGAGAGAAGAAGCACTATGCGCAGTGGAAAAGACAGCGGAAGCATTTAAGCAATACAGACTCGTCACAATAGACGGAGTAAAAGTAATAGGGGACGACTTCTGGTTGCTCGTAAGACCCAGCGGAACAGAACCCGTAGTAAGAATAATGGCAGAAGCGCGGATAAAGGAGAAAGTAGAAGACATCGTCAGCAAAGCCCGCACCATAGTAGAAGAATGTAAGAAGAGGTAGCCAGAAATGAAATGGTATTTCCTAGACGTTCTTTCATGCCCCGTATGCAAGGCATACAGCGAAAAGCTAGTGCTATACCCGATACATGAAATCGAAGAAGATACAACTATAGATGTAGAAAAAGTACGATGTAGAGACTACTGCGGTCTACATAGAAAACCCGCCTCAGAAGTATCAATCGAAGAATGTAAGAAGTGTGCCAGGAAACGAATAACAACAGGACTTATCATATGTACAAACTGTGGACGCTGGTACCCTATCGTAAACAGGATACCTGTAATGCTCGACGACAAGTATCGAGACCTAAAACTCTACCGGAAATTCCTCAAAGAGTACCAGGATAAAATACCCGATAATATCAGGAAACTCATGAAGAACCCTGACCCAGGGTCACTCTAGGTATTACCTTAGTATTAGCAGGTCTCACGGTCTAAGCAAAAAACCACACAATATTTCTTCTGGGTGTCGAAGTATTGAGCACTATTAAAGAAAAAGAAGAGTATGCCGCTAAGGACGAGCTACTAGAGTGGATAAAACAAAGAATAAGCCTACTTGAAGAAGAACTCAAAATGCTCAAGACACTCCTAGCAATAGTTGAGCAAGGTTATTCTGAACCGGAAGTGAATCCTTCAGAGAAGGTTGAGGATGTAAAGGTCGGGAAGAAGCTTATCGCTAAGGTATTTAGAGGGGAAGGCTATGTAAGAGCTGTTCCGAAGTTTCCGACCGGTATGCCTTCCGATATAGAAGAGTATCTACAGGCGTTTGTCGAGGAAATACAGGATAAACAGGCTAGAGAAGGTATAGAGCCAGATGAGAGAGCGTCTCTTATCGTGAGGACTAAGCCTGATGGATCGGTTGCAGAGATAAGGATAGCTAATCTAACGACTACCCTAGACTTATTGAAATCGAAGGCGACACTCAAGTATGCAATCGAGTTATTATATCAGTTATACAAGGCCAGGAAAGACAAGACAGGTTCAGAGGAAGAAGGATAATTCTATGTTATCGCCTCGCTACGTGGGGGCTCGGTAACCAGGGTTTACCCGCATCACTAACGGCCTTGCCGGGTCTCTTCATAGCCCTTCTCTAGATATGCTGGTTACAAGCAAATATAGTCTAGTCACCTTTATTATTAGACGGTAGATATACTAGTAGAGAGTCTTGAGAGCACCAATACTCCTCTAATAGAGGACTACTCCTGAGGCGGGGAAAATGAACCAAGAAAATGGATCAGATCTCCCATTTATCGAGGTAGCAAGAACATTCAACGTAATGGAGAGGATATCTAGTAGAACCCAGCTGACGCTTACGCTCGTTAAATTATTCAAGAAGACTCCTCCCATTGTAATAGACAAGCTAGTATACCTTATACAGGGAAAGCTTGGGCCCGAGTGGAAAGACATACCGGAGCTAGGTGTAGGAGAGAAACTTCTGATAAAATCAATAGCATTAGCCTATAAGGTGCCAGAGTCCGAGGTCGTTAAACTATATCATAGAATAGGCGACCTAGGAGCAGTGGCTGAGCAACTAGCCATCAGGTATAGGGAGAAGACGAAGGGTAGACAAGCGGGTCTCCTAGCGTTTATGGAGGAAGAAGTCGAGCCCCTAACCATATCACGAGTATACAATACGCTGATGAGGATCGCCTATGCACAAGGAGAGAACAGCCGCGACCTTAAGCTAAGACTCCTTGCAGGACTGCTGAGCGATGCGGAGCCCCTGGAGGCACGCTATATAGTCAGGTTTGTTGAAGGGAGACTGAGAGTAGGCATAGGAGACGCTACCGTAATGGATGCGCTCGCCTCGATCTATGGGGGAGGAGTCCATGCACGCGAAATAATTGAGCGAGCCTATAATCTCCGGGCAGACCTAGGATACATTGCGAGGCTCCTCGCAGAGAAGGGAATAGACTCTCTCAAAGACATCCACCCAGTAGTCGGAGTACCCATTAGGCCCATGCTAGCAGAGAGGGGGAGAGACCCCCACGAGATCCTACGAAAGGTTGGAGGCAGGGCAATAGTAGAATACAAGTATGATGGGGAAAGAGGACAAATCCACAAGCAAGGAGAAAAAATATGGATCTTTTCGAGAAGGCTTGAGAACATAACCAGAATGTATCCAGACGTAGTTGAAATGGTAAGAAAACACGTCAAGGCCGAAGAGGCAATACTCGAGGGAGAAATAGTAGCCATAGACCCGAATACTCTGGAGCTACAGCCGTTCCAGGTCCTAATGCAAAGAAAAAGGAAACACGACATCCACAAGATAATGAAAGAAGTTCCCGTCGCCGTATTCCTCTTTGACATCCTCTACAGAGACGGAGAAGACCTCACAGCAAAAATACTCCCTGTCAGGAGACAAAATCTACTCGAAGTCATCGAGCCAGGCGAAACCTTCACAATAGCCCAATACATCGAAACAAGTGATCCAGACGAATTATGGAACTTCTTCCTGAAAGCAATAGAAGACGGCGCAGAAGGAGTAATGGTAAAGGCGGTACACGAAGGCAGCATTTATCGCGCAGGTATTAGAGGATGGCTATGGGTAAAGCTCAAGAAAGACTATAAGAGCGAAATGACCGACACCGTAGACCTAGTTGTTGTCGGAGCATTCTATGGAAAAGGAAAACGAGGCGGGAAGCTCAGTAGTCTACTGATGGCCGCGTATAACCCGGAGAAGGACATTTTCAGAACAGTTTGTAAGGTTGCAACAGGCTTTACTGATGAAGATCTAGAGAAGATGCAGGATATGCTGAAACCACATATTATCCCGCATAAACATCCAAGAGTAGACTCGAGGATTACTCCAGATGTATGGATAGAGCCTTATTACGTGGCGGAGATCCTGGGAGCAGAGCTAACGCTATCACCACTTCATACCTGTTGCCTCGGACAAGTAAAGTCTGGAGTAGGAATCTCCATAAGATTCCCAAGGTTTATACGGTGGAGACCAGATAAGAGCCCCGAGGATGCGACGACTGAACAGGAACTATTCGAGCTCTACAGGAGGCAGTTGAAGAAAGTTGAGGAAGAGACAATATAGGAGGAAAATACTAAGAATATACCGTGACCTTGTGAGGCAACGAGTACACTATCTCTATAAGCTAGCAGTAGAAGAAACAGAGAAAGGAAGACTTGATTATGCGGCGAGCCTAGGAAACTACATCAAAAAACTCTCGAAAGAGACAGGAACTAGGCTTCCAAGGGACATCAAGCGAAGCCTATGTAAGAACTGTGGTCTTCCACTCATACCAGGAATAACATCTCGTGTAAGGCTTAGAACACAGGGGAGATTCTCATATATTGTTATTACCTGTGCTAGATGCGGTTGGATACATAGGTATCCGTATAAAGCGGGGAGAAGGAATGACGGAAAGCATAAGAGAGAAAGTCAAGAAAGCATACCATTCTAGTCCAGATGTTATCATTGGAAAGAACGGTGTAACGTCCGGCGTAATCGAGGAAATCAAGACCCGGCTAAAGTCGAAGGGAGTCGTAAAAGTCAAGATACTGCGGACAGGGATTGACGAGGACAAGGGCCTTGATCGGAGAAGCATAGCGAGACTCGTAGCAGAGAAGACAGGTGCCCGATTAATGGGTATAAGGGGTCGTACCTTCGTCCTATACAAGGCTGGACGGAAGGACTCCAAATAGAATATAAATTCCGATACCTCGCCGTCTAGGACTGGGGATGAGAAAACATGGTAACAGCACTTGAGGTTCCAGCGGACGAGCTAATCAAAGAACTCGCAAAAATACTAAAGGAGCAGTACGGAGAATACGTTAAACCACCTGCATGGGCATATTATGCGAAAACAGGCGTTCACAAAGAAAAGCCACCAGAGGACCCAGACTGGTGGTATGTAAGGGCAGCATCTATACTAAGAAAACTCTATAAATCACCTGAGCCGATAGGAATCGAGACGTTCAGAACCATATACGGAGGACGCCAAAACAGGGGTAGCGCGCCAGAGCACTTCAGGAAGGGTTCGGGAAGCATTCCAAGAAAAATACTGCAACAGCTAGAAAAAGCGGGTCTAGTGAGGAAAGTTCCTAGGAAAGGAAGAACACTTACGCCAGCAGGCAGAAGCCTCCTCGATAAAACCGCTAAGGAGATCTTCAAGAAGCTCGTAGAGAAACGTCCTGAACTAAAAATCTATGAGTAAACCTTCTTCACAACTCCTATCTCATCTTCTCGAGCTAGCTATAAAGTAGCTTGGGGAATCCATTATATTCACCAAGAAATCCTCCGGGTATAAGTCCGGCGTTAGGAAGACAAATATACTATTATTCCTAAAGTATACACTTCTAAAAACGGTGGATTCACAGTGTCATACGACGACAAGGAACTAGAAGAATTAAGGATGAGGAAATTAATGGAACTAAGAAAACAACTCGAGGCCGAGGAACAGCGCAAGAAGCTTGAAGCAGAAATGGAAGCACGTAGACAAGCTGTTCTAAGAGGAATTCTAACAGAGAAAGCCAGGGAGAGACTTGCAAATCTTAAACTCGTCAAGCCCGAATTAGCTAAAGCCGCTGAAGACGCCATTATCCAACTTGTGCAGGTTGGGAGGCTAGTGCCTCCTGTTACGGACGAACAAGTTAAAGCTTTATTACTCGAGCTCGACAGTCGAACTAGGCGTAGTTTCCAGATAAAGTTCAAGAGGAAGTAAGGCTCTAGATGGAGAGAGGTGGAGTAGATGGCGCGGAATAAGCCCCTAGGGAGGAAGCTAAGGCTCGCAAAGGCGACAAAAAGCAATAGTGCCGTGCCTGCATGGGTCATCATAAAGACAATGAGAAGATTTACAATGAACCCGAAGAGGCGGCACTGGAGAGTAAGCAAGCTTAAGAAGTAGTGGTAGATAGTTGAACTAGAGGAGGAAAGGTGAAGGCTAGTGGCAGACGATAAGAAAAGGAAGTTTGTAAAGGGCTTCGTATACGTCATACCACTCGCACGAGTCTACTGGGGTAGGAGAACAAATAGAGCGGACCGTGCAGTCAAGCTGGTCAGAGAATTCGTTAAAAAACACACGAAGGCAGACAAGGTAATCATCTATAACGATGTAAACAACTATATCTGGAGCAGAAGCAGGGAGAAGCCACCGAGAAGAATCAAGGTAGTGGTAACAGTCTACGAGGAGGAAGCCGAGGAAGAATCAGAAGAAGAAAAGAAAATAACTGTTGCAAGAGTAAGACTTGCAGATAAATCACTAAAACCAGGACCATATACTCCCAAATCCGCTGCAAAACAATAACTCACGAGATTAAACAATATCACCGCTACAAGCACCTGGTACAATAGGCTCGAAGGAGAACAAAAGTATAAGAGAGCGTGATGAGAATTGGCGAAATTCGATGTTGCACTGCTCAACTTGATGGGTAACTCTAACATAGGAGTGTATCTCTATGCAACTGACAAATATGTAATAATTCCGGAAGGACTTGAAGAGAAGGAAAAAGAAGTAATATCAGAAATACTCCAAGTCGACATAGTCGAGGCACAAGTAGGCGGGAGCAGGCTAATCGGAGTCCTAGTAGCCGGTAACAGCAACGGATTGCTTCTAGGATCAACAGTGAGAGATGATGAAATAGCAAAACTAAAGAAAGAGCTAGACATAAACATAGAGGTGCTGCCTTCAAAGAACAATGCAGTAGGAAACCTAGTAGCCGCAAACGACAAAGCGGCGCTCGTTTATCCCTCGCTAGAGAAAGAAAGCATCAGGATAATTCAAGACGTCCTTGGTGTCGAGGCAGTAGCCAGGCCAATAGCAGGCATTACAACCGTAGGAAGTGTCCTTGTCGTAACCAACAAAGGAGGTCTAGTACATCCAGACGCGACAGAGGAAGAGGTCAAGTTCCTCGAAGAATTATTTAAGGTCCCAGTCCTGACGGGAACTGTAAACTTTGGTGTTTCCTTCGTAAGAACTGGAATAGTCGCGAATAGTTATGGGGCCCTAGTAGGCGGAGAAACCAGGGGCCCCGAGATCGCGAGGATCCAGATGGCTCTCGGAGGTGGTGTAAATGAGTGAAGTAAAGATATTCAAGGTCATAGGAAAAATGATGATCTCCCATGACAAATTCCCGGAATGGAGGAAGTTCGAGATATACGTGAGAGCAGTAAAGCCCGAACACGCCATTGAGAAAGTATATAGCGATCTAGGAAGCAGACACAAGCTCAAACGATACCATATCAAAATATCGGAAGTAAAAGAAGTACCACTGGAAGAAGTAGAAGACCTAAACCTAATCAGACTAGCACAGCTCGACAAATGGGTGAAAGCTTAATGTCACAACAACTACGCGTTGACCCAGCCACACTACTAGCACAGGCCCAGGCATTGAGAGAAAGACTGGCAGCTCTCCAGACAACTATCACTCAACTAGAACAAGCCAGGATAAATGTAAGAAGAGCTATTGAGACAGCTAAATCCCTTGAATCAGACGAGATACTAGCACCAACAGATCCCGATTACAATGGAATGATTATGGTGAAGCCTACTAACAAAGAGAAAATACTAGTCAAACTAGGAGGAAACATATATGCTAAAGTACCAGTAGAAAAAGCCATAGAGATCCTAGAAAAACGAGCAGATTCACTAGAAAAACAGGTTCAATTCCTCATGAAAGAATACGATGAAACACTCAAAGCACTCGAATCAATAGAATCACTGCTCCAACAGTTAGCAGTAGTAGCGCAGCAACCTCAGCAGGCCCAGCAGTCTAAATAAAGTTATCCTGTCCGGTTACGAAAAGGATTATATTCGAACTAGATAAGAGAGTAGGAGTAGATAAGGATATTTTCTTATTGTAAGGTTCTAGAAAATATAGTAGAGTCATCTATGATGTTATTCAGTACATTCTGCTGTGAGACTATTATTTTCTCCAATAGGCCAACTCCATGATCGGGGTAAGAGATTTGGTATTCGATAGGTTACGAAAAGCAGTTTCGAAAACAGCATCGCTCATAAAGACAAGTGTAGGCGAGAAGATAGCCTACAAGGAAATAAAAGAAGACGATATCTCAGATGTATTAGACGAACTATTGATGGCTCTAATAGAAGCAGATGTGGCTTACGAGGTCGCCGAAAAGATAGTTGAACACGTTAAAAATAGGCTTGTAGGTGCCAAAGTCAAGAGAGGAGAAGATATCGACCGTATCGTTAAAGAAGCATTCCGCGAAAAACTACTCGAAATACTAGATATAGAGGTCCCAGACCTCCTAGGCATGGCACAAGCCCAGAGAAGCAGGCCGCTCGTAGTACTTTTTCTTGGAGTAAACGGTGTCGGTAAAACTACGACTATTGCCAAGATAGCATATATGCTGAAGAACAATGGAATAACACCTGTTTTAGCGGCCGCTGACACGTTCAGGGCCGGAGCACAAGAACAGCTCGCGAAGCATGCTGAAAGAATAGGAGTACCCATAATTAGAGGACGCTATGGTTCAGACCCTGCTAGCGTAGCGCATGACGCTATTAGTCATGCTGAATCCAAGGGCTATCGTATAGTGCTCGTAGATACTGCAGGTAGGATGCACGTAGACTATGATCTGATGGGAGAGCTGAGGAAAATAGTTAGGGTAACTAAACCTGACCTAAAGATCCTAGTAGTTGATAGTTTAACGGGTAATGATGCAGTAGAGCAGGCTAAGATATTCAACGAGGAGATAGGAGTAGATGGGGTTATACTGACAAAAACAGATGCGGATGTTAAGGGCGGTACTGCTGTATCCGTTGTATACACCATCAAGAAACCAATACTGTATATTGGTACAGGACAAGACTACGGTGACATAGAAAAATTTGATGCGAAAAAATATGTTGAGGCTATAGTAGGCTAACTCCGTGCAACAGCCAGCAAGATCTCTCGCTTGGATAACACTCCTTCCAAGGAACCGTCCTCGTCAACAACAGGTAGCACTCCTATTTCCTCTACGACCATAATCCTAGCAGCTTCGGCGGCGTCCTTATCCTTGGTTATCGTTACCGGATCAGGGGTCATGATATCCTCTGCTGTCGGAACAAGATATATCCTACTGGGAACTATCTTATCTCTATACACGTCGATCACTTTGATCTTCACATATCTATCCTTCCCTCTCGAAGTGCGTTTTGCCGGTGGTATTGTTACGAATGCTAAGTCTCGCTTAGTTATTACGCCTATGGGCTTGTTGTTCTTGTCAACTACAATTATTTTCCCCGCCGGATCCATGTGTATGAGCTTCGAAAGATAATAGATGCTGTGTCCCCTGTTCGCGACGGCGAATGCTGGACGCATGAGTTCTTCCACGGTATGTTTATTAGCAAACCTATCTGCGTAGGCTTTAACAATGTCCGTCCTGGTAATTATGCCTACTAGTCTTCCGGTAGGATCGACTACTGGTAGGCCTCCTATTTTAAATCTTAACATAAGCTGGGCAGCAGTCTTTATGCTTTTGGTTGGCTCTACTGTAATTATATTCTTCGACATTGCTTTCTCGACGGGTATAGCATCTAGTGGTCTAGAATAATAGTGGCCTAGTAGTGCATTAGTCAGATCAGTTATTGTCAGTATGCCTATTGGGCGCTCATTGTCGTCTATTACGACGAGTCTCCCTATTCCTCTTCTAAGCATTAGATTTCTTGCTCTTGCTAGGCTGTCGCTTGGTCTAATAATGTATACGGTGTCTTGCATGTAAGATGAGACTCTCGGAGCCAATTACATACACCTCTCCTGGACTATATTGCCTGTGATAATAGAATGGCTGTTAGAACATCTCTCTCTGTCACTATTCCTATAATGTTATCCTCTTCATCTACTACGAGTAGACTGCTCGTCTCATATTCCATCATATACTTTGCGGCCTCCCCTACGTCTATATCGTCTTTAACTGTATAGAATTCTGGTGTCATAATCTCATAAACGGGTGTAGCGAGAACCTCTTCAATATCGGTCGACTCGAGGTATTTGAATGCCTCGTGGCTTCCGAAGAAGTACACGATGTCCTTGGCCGTTATCATTCCCTTGATGCTCTCTCCATCAGATCCTAATACTGGTAACCTCCGGAAGCCGTGTCTAACCATTGTTTGTGCAGCCTCCTTGATCGTTGACTCTATATTTGTCGTGATTATGCTTCTTGTTGCTACCTCTCCTGTAGTTACTCCTATACTCGATGCAGAGAAGTGCTTGACTATATCGTGCTCTGTTATGACTCCATATATTGTTCCATCATCCCATAGGACCGGTACCAGGCCAATGCCTGTGCCGAGGATTAGTTTAATTACATCGTCGACGTTGTCTTTTACTGTGACAAATACTGGTGTCGGATTTGCGATGCTAGTTATTTTCTCGTCTCGTAGAGCATTGTAAATATTTCTCTTATACCTGTTTACCACTATGTTGTAGTATTCTCCTCCTCCAAGATAGTTTACAAGGTCTAGGGCTGTAACTATTCCGGCTAGGGTATTGCTCCCCGCACGAGTTACTGGCAAGCCTCTAACCTTATGTTTTGTCGCGACCTCGAGTGCTTCAAGGATATTTCCACTGCTAGAAACAGTGATCGCAGGAGCGCTAGCCAATTGTTTTACTTCGCCTTCAGGTATCCTAAGTAGCTGGCTCCAATTCGGAGTTCCATCAGCTCTAATATATCGTATTCCTTCGGGTCTCGGAACAGTTATCGGTGCCCTAGGCACATACCTCCTGATCCTACTCGAGGAAACCTTCCTTATAGGAGGCCTCCTCGGAGCTCCTCTTCCTCTCCTAGACACGTTTATCACCTCACAAGTATACGAACAATATCCTCTCTATCTACAATCCCCATAAGCATTCGACGCTCCGCATCACTCACAACAGGCAACCGGCCGAATCCCTTAGACACCATAACATTAGCAGCTTTCTCAACGGTATCCCAAGGGTATAGATAGACAACGTTTGAAGTCATAACCTCGCGTATCTTTGCAAGCCTCGCAGGACCACTACTAGACTCCAAGGATATACGGACACCTTTAGCCAATAGGTCATATTGAGTAATGATACCTACAAGTCTCCCTTTCTCATCTACCACGGGCAATCCAGCATACTTGTACTCGACCATCTTATCCCATACACGGTTAACATGGTCATCCCACTCAACGCTTATCACGTCCTTTGACATTATGGCCTCAACTCTAATTGTTTCAAGATATTCCTTGTTTTCGTCGAGCATATGCTGTATAATGTGCTCGAGACCAAGGACTCCGAGGGCTTTTCCATCCTGTGTGACAGGGACATACCATTCGTCTACACGAAGCATTCTCGGCAAGATATTTGATACATGCTCATCTGGTGTAGCTGTAACTAGTGGGGGACTCATTACATCCTTTATTAGGGCAGTGCTTTTTGCACTCGTCACAATAAGTATGTCTCCTCGAGTAACTACTCCCTGTAATTTATCATACCTATCAACTACTAGTGCAATTCTCTGCTTGGATTCTCTGAATAATTTCCTAGCACTTGTAACCTTCTCATCTAGAGACAGTTTAAGTGGATTAGGATTATAGATATCGCTAACTCTTGTAATAAGAGTTAGCTCGAAAGGATGAGTCAAGCCTGTTATCACCATCTATGTTATATTATAGAACATCCTCTTATTTAAGGATTAGTAAAGGATTTTTTCCATTAACATTTATATACTATGAAAACTATTTTCCAGCGAAACCGTATACCCATAAACCAACGCGCCACTCTTGACCATCAGCTCGGCTATACGGAGCTTCATCGACTTAACCTCTAGGAAATAACCATAGCATCCATAGCGTTTATGTCCACAATAGGGCTTGCTAAAATTAAAGCCAGCCAACCTTATCTCCTTCGCACCAAGCGCCATAGCAAGAAGTACAGCCCTATCACCGTCAGTATAACCCCCTACCCCAAGGACAGGCCAACGACAATCTATCTGAGATGTAAAAACAGCATTCAACATATTCTGAGAGCCGAAAAACCCGGCAAGCTTTCCATAGTTATCACCATGTACATGTAGAAGACAGACATTAGAAGAAGAGGAACCACATACACCATATAAATCCATATTGTACAATCCGTCGAAGTCTCCGACGATAATCAGGTCATCTAAGATAAAATCAGGAGACCGATCAACAAGAATTACAGTATCATTAGAACCAACACATTCATTCCCAACATCATTTGTGAGAGGACCAACCACACATACCCTCTTACCATTTATACGCTGATATAATTCCTCAAATAACACAACATACTTATCAGAATAAGCTAAAAGCTTTTCCGATACTGCAAACAGGACTTCTCTTTCTCTACGTGGAGAATGACCCATCCGAGGCTCAGCAACTAACCGGTATAGAAGTCTAGCCTTCCTAAGTTTCTCGCATAACATCGTATATAGCTGAAATGATCTCATCGACAATGTCCGTCACCGCCTTGTCATGGTTGCTTGCCCTCTCGATACACCATTTTAATCCCTCCAAATATTCATATCCTGGGAGACCGGTTATCCCAGCCATAACTTTAGTATAATACACCAATAGCTCTAACAGACAACCATATACCCTACTATAACCAATACTACTACACATGTCACTTACGTGGAATCCATGTGACAGAGAACACGAATAGATATCATAGTCTATACCACCAAATACTCTAAGAGGACTTAGACAAACTCTATAACAACCCTCCGCATCCAGTAAGGGACATTCGCTAGGCTCCAGTCTTTCCTCCTCCAAAACATGATTAAGGCTCTCATAGAAGCAACGCGGATCATTTGGATACAGCAAAAGTAATGCCATTGGTTTATCCTGCTCGAGGACACGGCTGAGCCCAGTTTCTCTGTAGACTTTAAAGAAAGCCTGGTCTCCATATACACGTAATCCAAGAGGCATCGAGTATCCGCCAACTCTACAAGGCACAGCAATAACTTCCCTATACCAATCCATGGGATTAACCCCAAGTATTCTTGTAGAACTACGATAATTAGTTCCACCTATAATAATGACTTAAGGCTCGAAGATAACCATAGGAGAGGCCAATGATGACCTCTGCCGCTGATGATCTGCCTCGACAAGTAGATGAAAGGCGGAAATGAATACAGCGAACCCCTGTCTGAGGCCCTCATTTATTGACTAGATTCTCTCTCGCTCTCGGCCTCCACAGCCCTCGTGACAAGCCAGGTTCTTAGCAATGTGACACCTGCCGAGACAAGAGATAATCCTATAACAGTCGCCAATAGACTAGCGGCTACCTGGGGAGGACTAGCAACTATTAGACGAAGAGCATTGTACAGGAAATAAATTCCTGCTCCAACCAGCAAAGTTGTAAATACGACGGTAGAACCTGTCTTCACGATACTCATCTTTCACCGGCCTCCATTACTCTAGGGCGCTAATGCTATTCTTGTCTTTATTCTATCGAGGAACCTTAGCCTTTTCGGTACCGGCGGGTGAGTGCTTAATAGTTCTTCAACGGGGTTTACCTCCTCGTGCTTTAGTGATTCAACTATATAGTCGATGTCTGTAAAGAATCCTCCCTGTATCTCTATGAGGGGCGCAACAATGAATAGAGGTGCTGTGAAGCTTGACTTTTGCGCCTCTGTTGCAATGTGCGGATTCTCTTTTATCGATAGGTGGATTTTTGCAAGGGCTCTCTGGAGACTCTCCGGTCTACCTGTTACGAGTGCACTATGGGCATCCGCATAGTATTCTCTTAGTCTGTTGAAGTGAGCTATTAGAAACCTGAAGAGAATGCTTGCAGCTATTAGGGCAACGCCTAGGAGTAACAAGTAGACGCCTCCATTGCCTTCTCTCCTAGAGCTTGAGGAGCCGAGAATGCCGGCGTAGATTAGTGATCTGCCTATAAAGTATACCATTATGGGTATTATGCTGAGTGCTAGTATCCAAGCGACATCCCTATGTTTTAGATGGCCTACTTCGTGTCCAAGCACAGCCAGTATTTCGTCTTTATCAGCTATCCTGAGGAGACCCTTAGTTACAGCGACATAATTACCCGCGACGGGACTACCGTATGCAAATGCATTGGGCATAGCGTTATCTACGATTCTAAGCTTAGGAGGCTTTATCCCGCTTTGCTCGGCTACCCGTTTCAGATAGATCTCGAGCTCTCTCTCGTAACTTGTCTGGGGAGGCCTAGCGTGGTACACAGCGTTGATCAAGTAAGGGCCGAGAAGCCATTGTCCCAGGAGAATTATAATACTGAAGAATGCTGCGCCGAGGACGAGAGCATTAGCATTCGCCGCTCCAAGAGCCTGGCCGAGGCCTATGATAACGCTTACATATGCGATAAACGTTACTACTGCGGTTAGAACCATGCTAGCTCTCAGCCTGCTTATATCTCTGGGTTCGCGGCCTACGAGCTTGTCTGCTCCAAGGTATAGTACTCCTAGGATTCCAGCTATTACTATAGACTCAATAAGCATAACCCACCAGTATGCAAGTATGAATCCTATCATTCCATTACACCGCCTTGGTCAGTTGTATCCTTGGTGTTTGTACATCTATAGTCTTCCTTGGTGTATTATCGGGTATATGTGGAGCTATAATATTTAGTCACTAGACTTTCTCGCATCCTAGAGTTATCATTTTATTTTGTACCCTAACAGATACCTTATCTAGGTTCAAGCCCTCTGGAGTTACCTCGCTGAGCCTACTGCAGATATATTTCAACAAGTCCTCAATTAATTCTCCGCCTATTGTCTCCCATAAGGCTCTATGGTCGATCGCCTCAACAATTTCGGCTAGAAGCTTATCTAGTTTCTCTATATCGTAGACCTTTTCCGCATTCCAACATGCTACAATAATTAGATCGTGGCCATGTACTCCATAGCCCCACCTTGCTATTTTCATGGCGACACTAGCTGTCTTCTCGACACAATACTCTAACAAGTATGGGACACCCGTAGTATTAGGTCTCATTATTGTTGTTTAAAATTAAAGAGGATAATAGGCAGACTCGTAAGGTGAGGCGAGAAAAGTTGAAAAATACTGGAGTACTAGCTGATAAAATTAAGCATTATCTGAAGACTTCTAAGGACTCTGTTATATTATCTCTTCATGTCGTTCCGGGCAGTAGGGTTACGAAACTTGTTCTCGATGAGGAAGGCCTAGTCTTCTATACAGAAGAGCCTCCTATAAGAGGCAGAGCTAATGCTAGTCTGGTCAAGTATATTGCTAAGGCATTGAGAATAAGTACGTCTCGAGTCTCTATTGTACGAGGAACAAAATCTAGGGACAAGCTTGTATCTATTGAAGGAGTAGACGCTGATTATGTTGCTGAGAAGTTGGCAGAGAAAATTGTGCAGAGAAAATAGCGGCTATTTGTGTATTAAGGGGAACTCCTGGATTTTAGCTATTCCTTCCCTGTTTCTATGGTCAACAATAGTGATGGGCTCGTCCAGGATCGCGTAACGTACATCTATGTATCCCATGCCAAGTCCTCGTTTACGGATAGGACTGTATGTTCCGCTTGTAACCCATCCTACGTCTACTCCCTCGACAGTGATCGTATAGCCTTCTCTAGGTATGAATCTAGCATATTTCTTCTTCATCACAAACCCTATCCTAATCCATCGTATTCCTTCCTTTCTACACGCCCGTAGAGCGGGTTCTCCCACGAACCCTGTCTTGTCCCAATCTATAGCGCCCAAGCCGTATCTTAGGCTCAATGCACATGGATACTTCAGGGGATCTTCTCCATACTCATGGCCTCCTAGGACGAATCCCATCTCTATCCTAAGCGTGTCCCTCGCAGCAATTCCTACAGGTTTAACGCCTAATCCTACCAGCTCCCTTAGTATTTTTCCTGCCTTGGAAGGCTCAGCCCAGATCTCAAATCCATCTTCACCAGTCCATCCACTCCTGCTAACGAGAAATGTATTTACGCCGGCAATACTTGCACCCAAAACGAATTCGAGCGGCTTAAGATCTACTACCTCGCTACCAGCGATCCTCGATAGATACTCTACAGCTTTAGGGCCCTGAAGAGCCAGCATAGCATATTTTTCAGTTAAATCCTCTACCTCGACTCTAAGACCATATTCCTCAGCCTTTGACTTGAGATAACTAATCATGGTCTTTGTTACGGCTGCATTTGGCACGAACAGCCACTCTTCATCAGATACTCTATAGAACATTTCATCGTCTTTCACGCGGGCATACTCGTTTAGTGCAAGTGTGGGCCCGCTCATGAACATTGGCTTAGTCTTAGAGATCTTCTTCGTGTAGAGACGTTCAAGCAGCTCTATTGCGTCAGGACCTTTAACGACTACTCTGCCCATATGGGAGATATCGAACACGCCAGCATCGTTCCTAACTGCTAGGTGCTCCTCTATAGTACTAGTATACATCATCGGAACTTCCCAACCCGCGAATTCTCCAAAAGACGCTCCTAGCTCCTCATGTATGCTCTTCAAAGGAACCGATCTAACATGACTCATAATGTACACACCCATGGAGTAATATTGTTGATATACGAGATAATAACGCTACAGTATACTCTCATAGAGTTCTACGAATAGAGAGTAACCGATATTATTAGCGTAGATGCTCTAGGCATATAGTGAGAGTGGTGAAAGAACAGTTGGAGCTTAGAGATAAAATCCTCGGATGGCTAGCCGATGAAGACTACGAAGTAAAAATAGACGCGCCGCCTCCGAACGCACCTATAGAATGGATAATAAGAGCCACCAGCAAGGTCCCTTTAAGAGCTAACATAATTATCCAACAACCCAAAACAAAGAAAGATCGAATAGTCGTAACACTCGGAGTCATGATAAGCGATCACCATAAACGTGGACTAAAAAACCTGAAAGTCCAGGAAAGAGCCGAAATAATTTACAGCTTACTATCCGATTTGCAAAGGATGTGTCCAGAATGCCTCATATTAGCACAGCCATCATACCTAGAGCCCGAGAGCTTTGTATTCACCAAGCTAATATATCACGAGTCCTTAGAGAGGCAGGAATTCCTCGACTCTGTAAGGAAACTAGTGAACATGTTCTCAATGCTGGTAATAGGTCTATCAAGTAGATTTGGTCCTTTCAAACAGGTACAGAAGAGAAGCGATTACGAGAACATGGGATATATCTAAACACCTGGCAATGGTAGACGGGTGGAGAAATGAACCTCGAGATAGATCCAGTAATCATATATCTTGAGTCCGAGCACTACAAAATAGCATTCCCAGTAGAATGTCAATCTAAGATTAAAGGATGCATGCATGATAAACTAAGAGATATAGAAGTAATAGTCTACAAGTTACTTAATGGAGAGAGCAGTCTAGATGAGTACGATGATGAGACAAGAGTAGTTCTATTCACAATATTATATGGAGGCGCAATATTGTTCTTTAAATCATCAAGGGGAGTCTTACCAATAGCCAGGCAACATATCAATACCCCTCTGGGAATTAACGCCGTAGGTAATATCGGAGAACCTAGGATGATTAGCGACAAGGATCTGCTCGAAGCCTGGTCAATTATAATCACTGAGGGGAAAATACCTGAGAACCAGGCATCCTGTCCCAGAGTCAAGATCATAGAGGAAAGAGACTGCAGGGTTCCTCCAACAGGATACAGGTTCTATTAATGTAGCATGCTAGGATTCTAAGAGTTTATTCTCTCGGAGAATGTATCTTTATTCGTGGGATGTTGTTTCTAGTGGTAATTATTATTTGTCGAGTAGTGACTGGTGTAAATAGGATGGCTATAAAAAACCTGTTTAACAGTGTTAAAGCGGGTGCATCGAGTTGAAAGGACTAAGCATGGAGAATCTGAAAGTAAAAGTTGAAGACAAGGAAATCATCAAAAATGTCAACCTAACAATAGAACCCGGGACAATCCACGCTTTAATGGGTCCTAATGGAAGCGGAAAATCTACGCTTGCATACGCCATAATGGGCAGAGAAGGATATGAGATAATAGACGGAAAAATATACCTAGACGGAGAAGACATAACAGAGCTACCAACAGAAGAACGAGCCCTACGAGGCATATTCATCGGATTACAAGAACCACCAGCCGTTCCAGGACTACGATTCAGTAGCTTCCTCATAGCACTAATTAATAAGAGACTAGGCGAAATAGACTTGTTCAAACTATCCTCGCCGAAAACACTCAAGAGAATATATGAAGTCGTAGAGAAAGTAGGTCTACCCCGAGAAGTCCTAGGACGAGAAGTAAACAAGGGATTCAGCGGTGGAGAAAAAAAGAGGAGCGAGATGGCACAAGCACTACTCGTAGACCCGAAAATAGTGATCCTAGACGAGCCGGACAGCGGACTGGACATAGACGGCGTCAAGAGAATAGCAGAGATAATAAAAGAGCTAAGAGACCAGGGGAAAGGAATACTACTCATAACACACTATACAAGGCTCCTAAAGTACGTTAAACCAGACAAAATAAGCGTGATATACCAGGGCAGAATAGTAGCTTCGGGAGACGAATCGCTTGCAGAGATCATAGATAGCCAGGGCTACGAAGGCCTGATGGCTTCTCTCAACAAGTAGAAACCACTATATCATCGAGGTGAAATATTATGAGTGGAGCAGTAAAAATCAGCGACAAACTATTCAAAGAACTCGACAAGAACAGAGACATAATCACAGCTTCGCCCTACAGAGTAGAGACCGAGCTGAAGGGGAAAATCAGCCGCAGCCTCATAGAAGAGATAAGCCGGATAAAGAAGGAGCCGGACTGGATGAGAAGACTAAGGCTAAGGAGCCTAGAATGGTTCAATAAACTACCGATGCCTAAATGGCTCCCAGGTATAGAGGAAATAGACCTAGAGGCATTATCACTCTACGTTAAACCAGATATTCCAAAGGTTGAAAGATGGGAGGATCTCCCAAGAGAAATCAGGGACTTCTACGAAAAGCTGGGTCTACCAGAAGAAGAGGCAAAAATGCTAGCCGGCCTACAAACAGTCGTCGACTCCGAGAACGTCTATAGCCACGCAAAAAAGATACTAAAAGAAAAAGGAATAATCCTCATGTCAATGGACGAAGCAGTCCAAAAAGACCTACCCATCGTCAAAGAATACTTCATGAGAGTATTCCCTCCCAGCGATCATAAGTTTGCGGCACTACACGGGGCCCTTTGGAGCGGAGGAGTATTCCTCTATGTCCCCAAAAACGTTAAACTACTAGAGCCAATCGAAGGATTCTTCCTTATAGGAAACGCTATGGAAGGACAATTCGAACACACATTACTTATCGCGGACGAAGGAAGTTTCATCAACTTCATAGAAGGATGTAGCGCGCCGAGATTCGTAGGCTACAGCTTCCACGACGGAATGGTAGAAATATACGCCCACAAGAACAGCACGGTAAGATTCACGACACTACAAAACTGGAGCAGAAACGTCGTAAACTACAACAACAAGAGGGCCATAGCCGAGTCAGGAGCACGAGTAGACTGGTTTGAGGGCAGCATAGGAAGTAAGATAACCGTAACATATCCCTCGACAATACTAAAAGGAAAGAACAGCACCAGCAACAGTTACGTAGTCTCAGTAAGCAAAGGACCAGTGCTAAAAGACACAGGCAGCAAGATGATACACGCGGCCCCATACACAAAGAGCAAGATAGTGAACAAGAGCATAAGCGTAGACGGCGGTGTAAACATCTACAGGGGCCTAGTCAAAATAAACAAAGGAGCAATAGAAAGCGCGGCCCACGTCGAATGTGATAGCCTCATACTAGACGAGAAGAGCGCAGCCCACACATATCCACACAATCAGTTGGAGGAGCCAATGGCTAGTATCACTCACGAGGCCACTACAGGGAGACTAAGCGAAGAACAACTATTCTACTTGACAAGCAGAGGATTCAGCGAGAACGAAGCAAAAAGCCTCATAGTCCTCGGATACCTAGAGCAAGTTCTAGTAGACCTACCATTCGAGATGGTCAACGTCCTGCGCAGAGTTGTCCAGCTAGAATTCAAAGAACTAGGCGGAGTAGGGTGAGGAAGCAATGAAGATAAATGGAGATGCGGGAGGAACAATACTCTATCAAGCCATAAAGGATTCGCCAACAGTAAAGTACTATACCGACTGGAAACAGTTCGAGAAAAAACTAGATACACAGAAAGCAACGATGTACGATTTAATCAAGATCAAAGACACACCCGATCTAAACTGTATAGTGGACACAGCACGGAAAACAGTTCTCAAAGGCCCGAAGACCTGTATCATGGAGTCATCTATACATGAGCCTATGGGAACAAGATACAGCTCCGAAGCACTCTTCCACATACATCAGGAACGGACACAAGGAGAATCAATCGAAATAGTGATGCAAGGAGGAAAATACCTCGTCCTAATACCTGGAGGAAACGGATACACAGGATACAATCTCAAGATCAAGGCGGAAAACGGGGAATCAGACCTCTATATCGTCGATACAGGCATAGAAGACGGCATAAAAACAATCTATAAAGAAATCCAAGTCAGCGAGAATGCAAAACTAAACCTATACGAGCTATCCATACATAGGAAACAACCAGTCTATAGCTATACCATAGCAGTATTATCAAGAAACGCGGAACTATCGTTAAGATATTCCGGTCAAGCCGGGAAAATGACTCGATCGAGGACAGATATAATCCTAGCCGAGGACAAAGCCAAGGTAGACGCGAGAATAGGTTATGTTGCAGAAAACTCGGGGAAAGGCGATATCATTCTCGACGTACTCCATATCGCTCCAGAAACAGAGAGTCTAGTAGAAAGCAGGGGACTTGTATTCACAGGATCACAACTCGCAATGAGAGGCACCGCCCGAGTATATGAAACTGCAAAGAACAGCTCAACAAAGGTCGAAGTACATACTATTACACTAGACAATACCGCTAAAGGATACTCTATTCCAATGCTCGAGATATTCACTGGAAACGTAAGAGAAGCATCGCATAGCGCCTCTGTCACCAGCATAGATAAGGAGAGGATCTTCTACTTGAAGTCGAGAGGCTTATCATGGAACGATATTAAGGTGCTCATGAAAAAGAGCGTACTAGAGTTCAGCGGAGCATTCGAAAAAATAAACACCTATATAGCTAATCTAGTATGAGCCCAGCTCTCTTTTCCATTCCTCGAGGAAAGCTTCTATTATTTTGATTCTCTCCCTCGCCACTTCCTTCGCTGATGACAGGTACAGTAACTCGGGGAGATGAATAATTTTCTCATAGAAGTGCTCTATACTCTTCTCAAAGCCTCTCTTCATAGTACAACCCGTATGGAAAACCCTAGCTATACCTACTGCACCCAACGCGTCTAACTTATCGGCATCACTAAGTATCATGGCCTCTAAGGTCTCCGCTCGTATACCAAGGCTGAAGCTATGCGCCTTTATAACATGAACCACGTCCTCGATACAGGACTCGGGAACGCCCAGCGTCTCGAGAAGAGACTTGGCATAGCTAGCTGATTTAAGCGCATGATTCTCGTCTCCAGGCATGCTTCGGCCCACATCGTGTAGATAGAGACCGGTATAGAGCAGGCATCTATCTACCATCTCGTCTACTCCTTCATTCTCTATTAATTCAACTATAAGCGACTCTAATCGCTCGATGTGAGGCCAGCCATGTGCGGGATCGTTACCCATTATTGCATAGGAAGTTTGCTTTATCACAGGAAGCAGTCTACAGAGTATACTGCAACGCATTTCCAAGATCCTATTGGGTAACTACTATATTTGTGAGTTTAAAAGGTAGCTTGGAGAGACTATATAATATTTCTATATATGAAAATGCTTATCCTACATACATCCCCATAATATTATACACGAAGAATCTCCTGAGGGAGAAAAAATGTCAAAACAGCCTGAGTGCAAGATAGAGAACGGACTCATAATTGCTCCTAAGGGCCTCGCAGGCGTCGTCCCAGACGTAACAAGAATAAGCGGAGTAGACCCCCAAGGAACAGCAACAATCTACAGGGGCTACACAATCGACGACATAGGAGAGCACGCAAGCTTCTACGAGGCAGCCCACCTAATACTAAAAGGAACTCTTCCATGCGAGGACGAGCTCAAAGAGATCAAAAAGAAAATAGACACTTACAGAGGACAAGTACCTGAGAAAATATTCGATGCACTAAAACACGCAAGACTCGCACACCCAATGTACTATGGAAGCTATGGAGTAACACTGCTGGGACAATATAATGCTCCATACGACTGGAAGTTCGACGAGGACTTCCTATACGACCACGCACTAAAGCTCATAGCACAGCTCCCAGTAATATTCACGGCTGGATGGCACCTAGCACACAATGGAACAATCATTAGACCAGACCCAAGCCTAGACCACGCAAAAGACGTACTAAGAATGATACTAGGCAAGACACCAAGCGATCTAGAGGCAAGAGCATTCGAATCAACCCTAGTCCTATACATGGACCACGGATTCAACGCATCGACATTCACAGTAAGAGTCATAGCCAGCACACTAAGCGACATGTACAGCGCCATAGCAGGCGGAATCGGAGCCCTAAAAGGACCACTCCACGGTGGAGCAAACGAGAAAGCACTAGTAATGCTCCTAGACGCAAAAGAGAAAGCAGAGAAGGCAGGCAAGCCACTAGAAGAATACATAGAGGAATACATCCTCGATAAGCTGAGCAGAAAAGAGAAGATCATGGGCTTCGGACACAGAGTCTACAAGGTACACGACCCAAGAACCGACGTGGCAGCCAAATTCATCAAGCAACTACCAGAAGGAGAATACTGGCTAAAGGTGCTCCACAAGGCAGAAGAAGTAATGAAGAGAGAAAAGAACCTACCAGCAAACATAGACCTATACACTGCAATCCTCTACTACCAGCTAAAGATACCAATACCAATGTTCACGCCCATATTCGCAATGGGCAGAATAGTGGGATGGACCTCCCACTACATAGAGCAAGTACTCAACAACAGGATCATAAGACCAAGCGAAAAGTACGTTGGTCCAGTCGGCCTAAAATACGCTCCTCTCGAGGAGCGCTGCAAGAAGTAAACAAAAATAATATTCCCAGAACTCTAAAACCACTTTCTTTTTACCTCCACTCAGTCTTATATCATGAACCGGGGCACGGACTTGTATAAGGCATATAGCAATTCTCCCAGCATAGACCTGGCAGAAATACTAGCTGAATCTCTCGGGATAAACTATGAGAGAGCAACTAAGTTACTCGAATCTAAATCAACGAGAATCCTCAGATACAAGAACATAAGATACATAGCACTACGTCGCGATCTAGGAAACCATTATGAAGGAACAGCGATACTCATAGACGAGAAAACAGGAGAATATCGGGTTGTCGAAGGATACCCGCATATAAAACGAGTCCTATTATTGTCGAAAGCAGTACCACAACACTTCGTCGACTGGGTAATAGTAGAGGAAAAAATGGACGGACACAATGTCAGAGTCATAAAATTCAAAGACGAGATATACGCTGTTACTCGGGGAGGATACATATGCCCTTATACAACAGCTAGAATGCGTCACGAACACGGCAAGAGCCTAGAGAACCTAATAGATTCTATTGGTGAAGAAGCAGTAGTAGCGGGAGAAGTAGTAGGCCTAGAGAACCCATATACCAGATACTATTATCCAGAAGCACCCGAATGGGGATTCTTCGTATTCGACATTTTCCGGAAGGGACTCGATCCACTAAGCGTAGAAGATAGAAGAAGGCTAGTCGAAGAATACGGGCTCAGAAACGTTCCATTACTAGGTAAATACCATAAAGACGACTGGCAGGGAATCTTAGAAGTCGTATCAAATCTAGAAGAAGTAGGCCGAGAAGGAATAGTTATGAAAGACCCATATTATAGAGTAGACCCGCTCAAGTATACGACCAGCTATATCAACACAAAGGATATCCAAGAGGGAATGAAGTATCCCTTCGACGAAGGACACACATTCATTTACCCAAGAGTACTAAGACAAATGTTCAAGGCAATCGAAGACGACTGGGACGAGGAAAGACTCGCGAAAGAAGCACAGAGGCTGGGAGAAGCAATACTAGTAACAGCCGTTGAAAGCGTAAAACGATTCCTCAGAGGAATGCCTATAGCTGAAGAATTCATATTAACCTTCTACAATATGCGGGACTTCGAAGACTTTGTCTCACACATAACGCTTCTAGGAGTACCAATAACCATTGTCTCAATAGATCAAGCAAGCGAGAACTATATCAAGGTTAAAATACTAAAGCACAAGAAAACACCCGAATACTACAAACGAATACTTAGAACAGGGCTAAGCCCCCTCGACTAGCACTATTCATTAAGCTCATAGTATTTCCTAAGATAATATAACGAGATCCCAGACGCCAATATATCAAGAATCGCTCCAGGGCTCCACTTCCTAGGCCTCCACAAAGAGTCCAACCACAGCAAGGCCTCTCGAACACCAATCGTCTTTGACAAGGCCAACGCCTGCCTAGCCTCAGCCATTGCCCTATAATATGCACTCCAACCATACTTCCTCGCAATCAAGGTATCTCCATACTCCGCCAACAAATCAAGGAGAATCCTCAGAAGCGACTCTTCCGTAACACCTAAAGCATCGAGCTCTTCCGCAACATGCATTGATATCTTGTAGCTTTCTAGGATCTCTCTGTGAACGAGATCCCATGATGTCAACGAGAGTATTCTATAAAGAGACGGAGTATTCCTGGGCTCCCGGATATCCGGAAGAGGCCCATAATAGCGTCCCATATAAGACCTTTCTCCAAGCCCGAGCATCTTATAGTAATAGTAGCCATCAACACTCCCGCTACAAGCCTCTACATAATACCTAGCGGAAGATACTGCGTCTTCTACCCTCCTTGAGACCACTGCACCCTTCATCAACACGAGAAGAAGAAACGCTGTTCCCGAATTGACGTTCCGAGAACCTATACTATCCTCGACACATGAGGTATAGAGCTTGAAGCCCCTACCTAGAACTCCATCCCTACATTCATCACTGGCTACCAAGATAAAGGAAGGATAAAGACAAGAAGAGGCAGTCATAAACATATAGATATCCATATCGTCGTGCCTGTATCTCCTAGTGACGGCTCCCGGCTTCGGGTCGACCAGTGGTTCGATTAACGCTCCTCTAATCAAATAACCCGCCAGTAAGGCTACATTACTGGTTCTATTCGGCAATCATACCCCTATAACATGTATAATACCTAGGAGGCAATTAACACAATAGGCTCCCAAACAACAGGTCCCGCAACAAAAACTACGAGCCTAGGAGATGAAAGGAAAATGACTTCAGACATCAATATATCTCCCTGGAGGTTCCTGGAGAAGATAAAACCCTATGTGAGTAAAAGTAGAGCCTATAGAATACTGAAACTGATCACGTTATACCACAGGATCCAGGGCTCCCCTGGCCTAGAGGAGGTAGCTGAGACAATCGAAGAATATATTCTAGAAGAAGGACCCGAGATCATTAACACAGAACTATTCAAGTATACCGGGCGGCAAGGCCCAGAATGGTTGCCTCTGCCAGTCTCTTGGAACGTGCATGATGCACGCATAATAATAGGCTCAAAAGAATACAGGCTTGAATCACACCCAACAATGGCGGCTGCACACTCTCCTCCCAGCGATGGCTGGATCACGGGCCCCGTTGTAAAAATCCAGGATCCGCTTAATCCAGACAGTTACAGTAACGTTTCAGGGAAAATACTGTTAATAGAGAAACATCACCGGCTCGCTTTTAGGCTCGCATCGGAGCATGGAGCCAGCGCTGTCCTGCTCACAATGGAATCAAGGCACCACGACTCGTTCCCATATATAGGGCTATTTCTCACAGATAGAGAAGCGTTGAAGTACACTATTCCTGCCCTTACAATCCCGTGGAGAATTGCTAGAAACCTCGAAGGTAAGGAGGTAAAGCTAAAACTCGACTCTGATATTGGAGGTCCAGGAAAACTACCTGTACTAGTAGCGTGGATCGGAGATAGAGAATCTCCGGGTCCAGCACTGATAGCACATCTTTGCCATCCTATGCCTGGAGCAAACGATAATGCAAGCGGAGCCTCTAGTGCAATAGAAGCATTCCTCGCCATAGCAAATGCCATGGAGGAAAACGTTATAGATGAGCCTCCAACAACCATACGCCTTGTACTGGTTCCAGAGTATACGGGAACCATACTGGGTATGGAGGGATGGATGAAAAACCATGTAGTAGAGGCCCTAAACCTAGACATGGTTGGAGCCTCCAAGTCAAATGGAGTAGAACCCCCACATGCATACTATCCTCCTGTATCAGCCCCATCAAATAACTTAGCCGAGACCTTTATTGAGGCGCAGACAGCGCTTCGAGGACAACCTAGATTAAAATACTACATGTATGGTAGCGACCATGACGTATTCCTAGCTTACCAGAGGGAGAGCATAATCATTAATCAGTGGCCCGATCCCTACTACCACACAGACTCCGACGACGCAGACAAAATAGACCCGGTAAATCTCTGGGAGACAGCATTACTCGCATCGTCGACGATTCTTGCGAGGGCACACAGTTATTCCCCCCAGAGCGCTCCAGGAGCCGAGATAGTTGTCCGATATATAATGGGAAGTAGGCTAAGAGAAGAAGACGAGCTAGGCTATAAGCTAGCAGGATTCTACGCACCGTTAAGATACGGGATAAATCCATATACACGGCCTCCTACGGACCTAAAACTCGAGTCCGATGCAAAGATCAAATTTAAAGCGTCTAGGAAGCTCGTCCTAGGGCCCCTAAGCATAGTAGAGGAGTCACTGGATAAAGCAGTGGAGCTTGCAAGGTTCTTAGAAGAACAGAAGCTCGATACGAATATGATATATGGCGAGTTATCATTTGTAGCGGTGCGAGAGGAGCCAGTGTCAAGATCCTATATCTGGTTTAGGAGCGTCTATGGGCAGAATATTACCTGGGAGAAATATCTAGAGACTCTAACAGTATTGGAAGATAAAGGAATATTGGAGTTAGACTAGTAGGCCTTGTCCTTCTATTATTGTAATCTTTTTAGATAGGATTCAATCCTCCTCTTAAGGGCTTCCTTACTCATGCTACCTATTATGACGTCCATTAGCTTACCGTTTATGAATACTGCGATGCTAGGTATTTTCTCGATATTGTATTTCTCTGGGATCGAGGGCGATCTATCTACGTCTACTCTGCCAAAGAATACTTCGGGGGTAGAGTATTCGAGCGCAATTGATCTAAAGGTTTCTAGGAAGCTTATACAGGGCCCACACCAGTCTGCTGTGAAGAACAGGAAGCTCGCTTTCTTACCAAGTACTTCGTCGAGGTCGTGGCGTGTCACTTCGGGCACGGGATCTTTTGCAAGTCTCTCTATGTGTTCTCCTTTTTTCCTGAGTAGCTCTGCTAGCTTCTCAGCGGTTTCTTTAAGCTCATCCATATTTATTCACCATACTCAATTTATCCATTCCGCCTTAAATATGATCTAAATACTATTCTTTATAACCAAGGGATACTATAATATGACAATAGAGCTGGCTACAGCTGGTGATAATTATGTCGGTGAAGATACCAGCAATAAAGATCGCAGAAGAACACAAAGTACTGCCGCCTCCTAGCAAGATCATAAGAGAGAACGGAGACGTGTTCATCGAGATAGCTGGTAGGAGAATACCCGTAGGTGGACCTATACCTAAACTGAAGGAGGGAGAGAAGCATCTCCGTGTGGTATCAACGCTATGTCCATATTGTCAAAGACTACTTCCCGGCAGGATAGTCGAGCGGGACGGCAAGGTATACGTGAGGAGGATTTGTCCAGAGCACGGCGAAATAGAGGAGCTCTACTATGGAGACTCAAACATATACCATAGAATGATGCTCTATGAGGAGACCGGAAAGGGAGTACCACAAGTCCACGCATACGTAGGCATAGGAGGCCCATGTCCATACTCGTGTGGACTCTGTGCAATGCACGAAAACCATACAGCACTAGCAAACCTTGTAGTAACAAATAGATGTGATCTATCATGTTTCTACTGTTTCTTCTACGCTGAGAAAGCAGGATACGTATACGAGCCCTCCATAGAGATGCTGAGGTTCCAGATACGACAGCTCAAGAAGCAGGGAGTCACCATGGCGATCCAGATAACAGGCGGAGAACCTACAATGAGAGACGACCTAGTAGAAATAGTAAAAATGCTGAAAGAAGAAGGAGTAAGACATGTCCAGCTTAACACTAACGGCATAAAGTTCGCTAAGCTATTCTTCGAAGACGAGAATAAAGCGGTAGAATATGCAAAGAGCCTTAGACAAGCAGGAGTAAACACTGTCTATATGAGCTTCGACGGTGTAACCCCGAAGGCCAACTGGAAGAACCATTGGGAGGCACCATTCACACTCGAGGTATTCAGAAGGGCAGGAATGACAAGCGTAGTCCTCGTCCCAACAGTGATCAAGGGCATGAACACTCACGAGCTAGGAAAGATAATCGCGTTCGCAGCCAAACACATGGACGTCGTGAGATCGGTAAACTTCCAGCCGGTAAGCCTATCAGGACAGCTGAAGAAGCACGAAAGAGAGAAGATGAGAGTAACGATAGCAGACGCCATAAACATGATAGCCGAGCAAACAGACAACCAGATCTATCCAGAATCCTGGTATCCAATACCTGTAGCGGCTAAATTCGCCAAATTCATTGAGGCATGGACAGGAATACCACAGTTCTGTATGTCGAACCACCCAATGTGCGGTGCAGGAACATACATCTATGTAGAGAGAGCAGCTGATGGAACGCCGAAGAGATTCATACCGATTACCGACTTCTTCGATGTTAACGCGTTCGTAGAGTGGCTTGATGAAAAGAGGCTATACCTACTGGAAGGAAAGAGTAAGAAAATGCTAATAATGAAGGGAATAATAGACTTCAGGAAGTTCATCAAGAAGAAGAACCTTCCGAACGGCCTCAACGTAGAGAAACTACTTGTAAACATCGTCCTTAAGAGGAACTATGACGTACTCGGAGAATTCCACTACAACCTAATGTTCCTAGGAATGATGCACTTCATGGACCAGTACAATTACGACGTGACAAGGGTAAGGAGATGCAACATCCACTATCTGTCGCCAGACGGCAGGATAATCCCATTCTGTACATACAACGTGCTAAACGATGTGTACAGGGATCATGTACTATACCAGTACAAGACAGATATAGAAGCATACGAGAAAGAAGTAGGAGTAAACCTATTCGCTCCAGGCCAGAAATACAACAGGAGCAAATACTGGAAGATAATAAAGAACCATCCAATCTACAAGGAGGCCTACAAGGGAATACTCTGGTAAAATAATCCAAAGTTTTTATCACAACCAATCCATTATACAACACATACCCTTGTTCCCAGACCTAATCCTCAGATGTAATGTTATACGTATACAACTCGATACCTGAGGTTTACCCAGCCACCGCACAAGACATCATGCCCTATATATGCGAGATAAGCAGGGCATCCCAGGCCAGAACCCTCAAACACGCTAATACCGGCACCGAAGATCCTTGGAGCTATGGTTACGTGAACTTCGTCAACTAGTCTATGCTTGAGCAGAGCACAGTTCAATCCTCCTCCTCCCTCGACAAGAAGCCTCCTAATACCAAGAGCATAGAGCTTCTCTAAACCAGAGGCGAGATCAACTTTTCCAGAACCAGCCTGTACTATAAGTATTCCCTTAGACCTGTATCTAGATAATTCATCCTCTGAATGATCTATAGTAGTTAGCAGAATAGACTTCTCTGGGACGCTGAACACGTTCGAATCGGGATCTGTTCTCAAGCGAGAATCCACAACAATACGCATAGGGAATCTCCCCTTAGCTAGTCTCAGCGTCAGCCGCGGATTATCGGCAAGCACAGTATTTGATCCTACCATAACGGCGTCTGCCATAGCACGGTGTCTATGGAGAAGAGCGAAGTCTTCATCACAGCTAAGGCGGGAGTATCCGCTTGGATCAGCTATACGACCGTCAAGTGTAGCAGTCGAGAACACAACAACATAAGGTCTGAGCAAGCCCGTGCCCCTAGACCTTCTAGGGTTCTATCGAGGATCAAAATCATTTTCTAAAACTTCGATAAAATGTATCATGCTTTAACAATACAATGATACTTGGTGGTAAGGATGCGTATAATTCGAGGAGTCCTCGAGGTCGCGACAAGCGATAGGTTCCAAGCCCTGAACGTCACAAGCATCATCGAATCATGGATTAAGAACCAGAAGCTTTCTAATGGCCTACTACTAGTATACGTACCTCATACAACAGCCGCTCTAATCGTGAACGAAGCCGAGAGAGGATTGATGAGCGATATCATAACGTTTCTAAGAGAATTAACTTATGAAGCGAAAAGTTGGCGCCATAATATTATCGATAACAACGCCCACGCCCACTTATCATCTATACTAACAGGGTATAGCGTGGTATTACCTGTAATAGATGGCAGGCTGGATCTTGGAACATGGCAACAAATAATACTAGTAGAAATGGATGGTCCGAGGCGTCGGAAAATAAAGCTCTTCTTTATGGGAGAGACTCAAGACTAAAACCCAGGAAAGCCAATAACAAGACTAGAACACCGAATAATTATATGGGCCAATGAAGAACACCTTGACCCCGGAGCCTCCATATGGAGGCTATGATAATGTGGCGGCTGTCTGAGGCCACCCAACGAAACATAGGCATCCAAGCAGGAAGCATAGAGTTTCCATAGATGAAAGATCATGTATGTGAGTGAAGGATGAGTCATGACTATAAGATTCCCCTACCAAGAATTCAGAAAAGGACAGAAAGAAATAGCAGAGATAGTTGAAGAAACTGTGAGAAAGAAAGAGTTACTAGCATTAATGGCTCCAACAGGATATGGGAAGACTCCCGCGATTATCTACGGGTTATTGAAAAGCGGAGCAGAGAAAATCCTATACTTGGTCAGGACAATAAACGAGATAGATCCTGTGGCCCGTGAACTCTACAGGTTTGGGGCGGAGTTCACATTCGTATACTCCGCTAGAAGGATGTGTCCTCTTTTCGGAACTAGTAACAACGGAGAAACCAGCGTAGAGGATTTCTGGCAGGCGTGTAGAATTGCGAGACTCAAGGGAGCCTGTCCCTATTATAATGAGCTCCAGCGATATAATCCCAGCGATATCAAGCCTATAATAGTGTCCCTCAAGGATTCTCCTCCGCGTAGAA
>WAOU01000036.1 GCA_015521095.1 Desulfurococcales archaeon
AGAAGTCGCAAATATACTTTCTAGACCGAGGGCCCAGCGTGCAATGTCTCATTATCAAAATGGTATACGCTATAAAGTACGCCGCTGCAAGAGCTAACGCCGAACTAGGTCTAATACCAGAAGACATGGGAAAAGCTATAGCCGAGACGGCGAAATCCCTATACGATATAGGGGAATGTCCAAGCGATATATTCGTCTTACAGACGGGTAGCGGTACAGGTATTAATATGTATATTAATGAGTTGATTGCAGAACGGGTTAAGGAACAGTACGGTATCGACGTACATCCAAACGACCATGTTAACCTTGGGCAGTCGAGTAATGATGTTATACCTTCAGCAATAAGGATGGCCGCAGTCGAATCCCTGCAAGAACTAGTAAAATCGCTGGAGAAGTTAAGGGATATACTGTACAGGAAATCACATGAGTATAAGAATACTTTGAAGCCTGGAAGGACTCATCTTAGAGACGCGCTTCCTACTACTTTGGGAGATTGGTTTAATTCGTATGGAGTCAATTTATCGATCATATATAATCATATGTTATCAATAATGATGGAACTTAAGATGCTTCCACTGGGAGGAACAGCTGTTGGAACAGGCATTAATAGTCATCCTAACTATCGTGAAAAAGTATTCAGTTATCTATTTGAGCTGACTGGTATAGATTACAGGCCCAGGAGTCCGCCAAGTGCAGGTATGAGGCTCATAACAGATCTCATTCTCGTATCAGGAACTATAAGGGCTCTAGCAACAGTCTACTATAGATTATCCCAGGATATACGTTTAATGTTCTCGGGCCCAAATACAGGCTTCAACGAAGTAGATCTACATGTAGAGTTGCCCGGCAGTAGCATTATGCCTGGCAAAAAGAACCCTGTCAGAGAAGAATCCGTTATGCAGGCAGCAGCTTATGTTCTAGGCCTCGATAATAGTCTAGTGCATGCAGGTCTCCTAGGGGAATTCGAGCTCGGAATGGGATTCCCTCTAGCAGGATACTCCATAGTAGAGTTGATACAAGTAATGGAGTCTGCCACCCGTAAACTAATTGAGTCCATAAGATCCATTATACCTAATATTGATAGAATGAGAGAATTGGCGTTTAAGAGTACTGCACTAGTAACACTGCTCTCTCCTATTATTGGATATGAGAACGCATCTAAGCTAGCTAAGAGGCTTGAGCAAGGAGGAGACATAGAAGACATACTTGTATCAATGGGATACTCCCGACAGGAAATAAAAGATATATTGTCATTAGAGAATCTTGTCCGCCCAGGATTTCCAGCCAAGAAAAAATAGGTTTTCCAGGATCCACGTGTTTTTCTCTGACACTTATACGAGGAGCACTTCTAAAATCCTAATTTAGTATTACCGCATTATCTAAAAACGATAATCCGGGAGACGGGCATTGCTAATATCCCTTGTCTAGAACCATGCATTTCAGGGAGGAATTGAGGAATTGATCATAGCACATTTAGCAGATATACATATCGGAGCTAGGAAATACGGGGAAGAAGTACTAGATCGAGACATAAAATCGATGCTCGAACAAGTCTTCGAGATACTTGAGAGAGAGCACATAACGACCGTAATTCTAGCAGGAGACGTATTCGATAAGCCCAAGCCAAGCCATGAAGACCTCGTCTGGACAGTTAGATTCATTAAAAAATGCACGTCGCGGGGCTTCAATATAATAGCTGCAGTAGGAGACCACGACTATCCGGCGAGAAGAGATCTTACACCCCTCGACCTCATAGCAGCCAGTGTTGACGGATTCTATGCTCCTGCCGGGGCACTAGCGTTACGTTCCAAGAATAGCATACTGGATTTTAAGGTCAGGATTGGAAACTACACATTCTACGTATTGCCATACATTAGGGGTATAAAGCAGAAAAGAGAAGAACAATACAAAGCCGTACTGTCAAGACTTAAACAAGTACTTGACAGGACCACTATACTCGTAGGCCACCTAGGCCTCTACGGACACACAAGAGAAGACGACGCCGTAGCATATCCACAACAACTCCCCACATCCAAATATGTAGCACTCGGCCACATACACAACAGGATAATATTCGAGGGAACAGGAGATATACCCCCATACGCGTATCCAGGAAGCCTAGTACCACTAGCACTAAACGAGGTACGCCACACCTATCCAAGAGGGCCATTAATAATAGACCTGTCAGGAGACGATGCCGAGATATCCATTATTAAAGTAGAGCCCCCTCGAGACTACGTGATTCTGGAAACAGAATTGGAACAACTCGAGCACTATGCAAGAATGATAGCAGGCCGACGAGCTCCAGGAAAACAGGAGCCATTTGTACATCTAGTCCTTAAAGTAACAGGAAAAACCAGTCCAAGCAAGATACGAATCCGTGAGGAAATGACGAGGATACGGGAAAAGTATAATCTGATAATAAGACTCGCGGCGATCCAGAGAACCACCCCGAGAGAGGAAACGGTACTGAGCAGCGTTAAAGAGGATCCTTCAAGTATCGAGAAAAACATACTAGCATCACTACTGGGAGGAGACACGCACTTAGCAGAACTAGTCTATCATCTGAAAAACAGCCTTGCAAGAGAAGACGAGGCAGAGACCAGCCAACTCGTCGCAACAATATTATCCAGTGAGCTCCGCAATGAATGGGGCCGGATCCTAGGATCTGAATCGAAACCCAGAAGACAACATTCCGAGTCCAAGAAGCCTCTTAGGGAAGACCCGGCTATGAGAAGAAAGGTACGCAGAACCCTGGAGGGATTCCTAGAATGACATATAGGATCAGACGAGTTCAATTAAAGAACTTTGTCAGCCATAAAGACACAGATCTATCCCTAGGCGACGGTCTAACAGTCCTTGTAGGGCCCAACGGAGCCGGTAAAAGTAGTATTGTCGATGCCATATACTATAACCTAGTCCTACCAACGCAAAGCCTGCGCGGCTCACGCATGGAAGACATGATAAGGAGAAGCCCAAACGAGCCAATAGCAAGAGCAACCGTGGGCCTAGAGCTAGAAGACTCACTACACAATAAGCTAATAATAGAAAGAATTATTCCAAGAAAAGGATCCTCCTCGGTAAAGATACTACACCGTGGACAAACAACTAAGACAGCGACAAAACACTCAGAAGCAAGAAGACTAATAGCAGAAATCCTAGAAGTCCCACCCGATACTCTCGAAAAAGTCATAAAATACGCAGTAGTAGTAAGACAAGAAGAATTCACAGAGATCCTAAACGTATTCACGGCACCAAGCACCAAGAGAAAAGAACTACTCTATAAGTTATTCGGGATACACGAATATAAGAAAGCCCTGGACAAAATGAACGAGCTAGCAAAAATAGAATCCCAGTATCACGGCATAGTAACCCCCACCAAGACTGCCAAAACCCACCTAGAGAAGAAACTCACAGAATACAAGAAACAACTTGATGAACAAAAAAAGAAGCTAGACCAAATAAAACAAGAAGGAAAAAAGATAATAGAAGAACACCAAGAAACGCTCAAAAACCTACAAGAAGTACAGGACAAGATCCAAAACCTGAAACAAACCCTAGAAGACCTCTCAGAGATACCAGGAAAATACACTCAATTAACCAAAGCCAGACAACGCCTAGAAAACCAATACAACCAGTACCAGATACTATATAACAGATACAACTGCAGAGACCTATTATCACAATATACAGGTCTCGAGGAAACACTAGAAAAACTAAGACCAATAATAGGCAAGATAAGAGAATACCAACTAAAAATAAAAGAACAACAAACACTCCACCACGAACTAGAAATAAGACAAAAAGATCTAGAAACACTCTACAAGATCCTCGGAGAACTAAGCATAGACGAGTACAGCCAACTAATACGAGAAGCCTCAAACGAGCTAGAAGCCATAC
>WAOU01000037.1 GCA_015521095.1 Desulfurococcales archaeon
ATATTCTATCTCTAAGAATAAATGGAAAAACGCTATTCCTTCCACGACACCTAGTCGAGTAAAACGGAGATAATTAATAGATAGCTTAAGTGTATTAATAATGATCATAATAGTTATAGCTGCATATGTATTAGATTTTATCACTAATTTGACTGGGCTAGAAGTTATTGTAGGTATATCCGGAGACGATAAAGAGTGGTGGAGGAGGAGATATATTGAGCGAGGAGAAGTCAATCTTTAGTCTTGAGGGCAGAGTGTATTGGAGTGAGAGCGATGCCGCCCATATTGCTCACTTCACGAGCTTCTTCAAGTATTGCGAGAAAGCGGAGGAAGAATTCCTTTTCACGGGTTTATCCAAGCTCGGTATAGATTTCGAGGGCAGACTCGACATAATATTTCCTCGAGTACATGCGGAATGCGACTATCATGCCCCATTAAGGGTTCATGACCAGTACCGTGTAGATATCGTAGACATAGAGGTCGGTAGAAGTAGCATAAAGTGGAGGTATAAGATCTACAATACGAGTCTTGGAGTTCTCAGCGCCGAGTGCAAGATTGTAACAGTGGCCTTCGACCCCGTTGCAAGAAAGCCTGTAGAGGTTCCGGAGGACATTAGAAAAGCATTTGAAGAAGCCATGGAGAGATAACAGGGCTATTAACCCTTAAATTCCCGGGTAACAGTGATATAGCATATGGGGAAATATAGGATGAGTGCACCTATACGTAGAATCGTCCTCGACATACTCAAGCCCCTAAAAGGCCTCAGTATTATAGATGTCAGCAGAGAAATAGCAAGCCTACCAGGAATAGAAGGCGTAAACGTAACAGTAAAGGAAATAGACGTTGAAACAGTCACCCTGAGTATGACTATCGAAGGAACCGACATTAACTTCAACCAAGTAAGCGAGAAACTCGAAGAGCTTGGATGCATAATCCACAGCGTTGACCAAGTTATAGCTGGAAAGAAGATAGTAGAGGAACCCGAATTAGAAGACTAGAGGAGCCTCGATATTATTTCCGAGAACACCTTTGACGCGCCAATCCTCATACTTGAGAACAGTAATCCGAGGGGAGGCATCCTGTAGGCGTGCGAGATGTTTTCACGGATCTTGCTGAGCGTCTCATAATCGAGGTTAACCGCATATAATAAATGAGTACTCTTCTCTATTCTCGATATCATTTCGAGACCACTAAAACCTATACATTTGGATAAGGCCAGTATGTATAAGGCTAATTTGTTGACTGGAACCCGCTCATAGATACCTTGGGGGCCCGCGCCAAGGATATAATCGAATATACTCCTATTATCGGGCAAGTACAATACTCTCTTTATCTCGATACCTCTCTTCGGGGCTTCAGAGCTTAGCCACTCTACCCTCTCATAACTGCTCTTACTATTATCCTTGGCAACTAGCTCTATCAAACTCGCCTTTTCCCTGGCCGGAAGATAAAAGTAGTTTTCATAGGTCACGTTTATCTTCATGTATAGGCTCTCATCGAGTAATTGTAGAACGTCCTCGTTCAACGCGTTCAACAGTGAAACAGGCAGAGCACTAGGCATAACGACTATTGCCGGCACCCCCAGCTTAAGGCTCCTAGATATGAGCTTTGAGAGGACCTTGTGCCTAGGTTCCTTTATTCTTATGCTTTCATACTCGTAGAAGACTGTTCTCTTATCCTGGAGAGCCTGCAGTATGCTGTTTATTATGGGTAGCTCGTCAAGGCTCACCTCTCTAATACTCTTCACGTAGACGTCTACACGATCACTAATGATCCCTACGGTAGGCTCCGATACAACTTCTGTTTCTACTTTCTTTACGGTGTCTGAGCTATAGTAGTGCATTAGGATATCGCTACATTCCTCGGCTAGTGCAAGTATGTCTCCACTATAACTCTTCACGGGTGATCACCTTTATTCCTCCATAACCTACCTGTATTAGCTTGTCTGGGTTTAGCGCGTCGAGCACCTCTCTTCGATGTGTTGCGAGAACTAGCGTTATACCGTGTTGTCTGGCCATCTTCGCTATTCTCCCGGCGACCCATCTAGCAGTTGTAGGATCGAGGTGTGCAGTAAACTCATCTATTAAGACGATGTTAGGCTTCTGCGCCAGTAAAGCCGCTATCTTAGCCCGCTCTTTTTGACCAGTGCTGAGCTCTGAAACCTTAGCCCTATATAATACAGCGTCACTTATACCAGCGACACTAAGAACCTCGAGGGCTTCAACTACATCTCCCGTTATAGCTGTTATCTCCTCAAGTAGGCTTCCATCCCCAAACTTTGGCTCAAGCTCTCCCGGTAGATAAGCCGAGAGCTTCGCTCCCTCTGGAACCTCTATTTCGCCCTCGTCCGGCTTGTATGCAGGATCATCGATATCATTGACTGCTCCTATTAGCATTCGGAGCAATGTGGTTTTCCCAGCACCGCTTATACCTATCAAGACATTCACAGTGCCAGGATCGATATCTAGGTTCACGTCTCTTAACACGTATCTCTCAACTATTCGTTTCTCTACGCCAAAGGATCTGAGTGCTTCGGCTACGTTCTCTGGGAGGCCTTCCAGTGAGAGAGTGTTTCTATAGGATTTTACCACGCCTTTGAGTCTGATCGGTTTTTGAAGTGGTGGAGCCGGCCTGTATCGTGGCCTGTATAGTACTCCTTTATGCTGTGAACCTAGGGGATCACTCTCTAAGTAGTTTCTAATGTATTCTTGTGCTGTTTCCGTCAATGGATACATAAGTACTGGGCGGCCGCTGGCCGTATCCCACATATATTTGAATCCCGCTCTCTCGAAGAATGGATTATACCTTGCCATCGCCGCTATTGTCTCGACTACGTGTTTTTCTCTCTTCATTTCCGGTATTCTCCTTTCCTTTATCCATTCAACGGCTGTCTTTACTGCAAGTACTCCGAGTCCTCCTCCCCTGAAGTCTGGATGGACAACGACTCTCGCTATCCTGGCCGCAGCGGTGTTAGCTCGAGCTAATGCATTCTGCGCTACTTTCTCGGCCACCATTGTTCTAGCCAGGCGTTTCCCATAAATTGGGGCGAGCTCAGAGTAGAGGCGTAGTATCTTTCTTCTCTCTTTTCCTGTTATCGGCCAGAATGTTGGATGGAACCAGTCCTTTGGGAACACTTTTTCTCTTATAAGTTTCTCTACAATGAATGTTCCATCCGGCTGCGGAATCCTCCTATGCATTAGGGGTATAGGCGTGTCAACTCTCACGTAGCCAATAATTTTTGGCTCGTAGCTTTTCCTAGTTAATAGTTCTAATACTAGGAACCTGCTCGAGGGGAGGCTTCCTCTTATTTCCTGTAGGAGCATTCTCGCCCCACATTTAGGACATGACGGCCTTAGATTGGCTTCCACTATTGTACCGCACCGAGGACATTTCCAGACGGCTACAAGCTCTTCTTTGCTTGCATAGTGATATTGTTCCAGGCTTGCAATATTCTCATAGTCTTCCTCGCTCACGGCTTCCCGTACAAGTATTCTTCCCTTATAGTAGGGCTTATCAATTGTGATCTCCTTCCGCCATACTGGCCATACGAGGACTTCTCCCCACTTTGTAAGCCTCCACAGCCTATAGTCTCCGGGCTCCAGAATATAGAGG
>WAOU01000038.1 GCA_015521095.1 Desulfurococcales archaeon
AAATAAAAGTATCTAGTATTGCTGGCACTTCATCTATTCCTGACGGTTTCGTAATAGATTTCGAGAGAAAAATATGGCATGTTGTTGAAATAGAGTTGAAATCGCATGGAGTTTGGAGCCATATAATCCCCCAAGTCTCGAAACACCTTGTGGCTGTAAATAATCCATTAGAAAAAAGAAAATTGATTGAAATTTTTTCAAATCTTATTAAAGACAATAAGGATCTAAAAGAATTGATCACCAAGGTAGGAATCAGTACAGAGGATCTATGGCGTGAGTTAGAAAATATTATAGACAAAAATCCGATTTTAACAATAATTATCGATGGTGTTCCGAAAGATTTAAAAGTATGGATAAATACAATTAAAATAAACTCAAACATAATTGAAGTATTAAAATATAAAAATGAAGAAGGAGAAGTTATATACTATATACAAGATGAAGTACTTGGATTAAGTCCAGAACTCGAAGATAAAGAAGGAAAACAATCCCAAGAACCTATGAGTGAAGAGCAATTTATGTCAAGATGCGTGGAGCCTTTCTGTTATATGTTTGAAAAGCTCAAGGATCTTGCTAATAGATATCCTTATAAATTAAAAATTCAGTTTAATCCATTTACTATTAGTATACGAGTATCAACGGGACAGAAAAATTATTCAATTTTCACATTATATCCTAATTATGTAACTATAAATAAAAATAATATAGAAAATCTTAAACATGCATATGGTTCTGATAAAATAGACGAATTCTTTAATAAGCTGCGTATGATAGATGCTATTAATGAAATGTTTGATCTAATGAAACAACCAGGTGTTAGCTCGGAGTTCCTTACCAAAGAAGACGTTGATCTAATTTTAGAAGCTTTAGATGTTCTTTTATCCTAATATTAGGTTTATTTCCAATTCTTACATTTTGAATTACCTATATTGTTAGTAGATTTTAATATGGAGTATTGTGAATCACTAATCCAGCGAACTCTCCAAAAACTCATATAAACCTTCACCATTCACTATACGCTTAATATGGAAATATTATCTAGTAAGGTTTTTTTGTAGGATAAAATCGTGGCGCTGATCACTAACACTATAATTATTATAATAAGAATTATCTTTTCTTTGTATGAATTTGGCCGTGTTTGTTCGGATCCGTTTTGTTTTTCCGTGGAGGTATATGATTGGGTGGTCTGATTCATTGATTGTTGTGATGTTTTTGTTGTGGTTGGATATTTGTATGTGAGGGTGATTGTGTTTATGGTGGTTAGTTTGATGTAGAGTATTTTTGTCTTGTGGTCCCAGTAGTATGAGATTGTATTGGTGGTTTGTAGTTCTGTTAGATTTGTAGTTTTGTTTAGTGTGTTGTTGGTCTGGATTGATAGGATTTCGCCATTGGGGATGTATAGTGCTATGGCTACTGGTGTGTTTTCTTGTTTTCTGAGGGTGATCGTTATTGTTGCTTGTGTCCATGTTGTATTGTTGATGTGTTGTTGGTTGTGTTCTTGATATGTTATGTTTTTGATTATTCCCCCGCGTACATATTCTATGCCTATTCCAACATTCTTGGCCATGCTGTATAGGTAGGCTCTTAGTCCGACGGCTGTGCTGCTCTTGGTCTCAACATTGACCTCGTTGACGTCTTCCCCGTGTTTACTCCTAATAGTTGTTGTTTAGGAGTGTCCAGATCCTATTTGCTGATACAATCAGTTTCTAGTCTCTCCAATATTCGTCTAAATAGATTTGAGGTATTGTCTCAAAGAAAAGAGGTTCTCACTTGTCTAGACAATCCGAATGTTTGCTATAACCTGTAATTAGAGATAAGCGTTTAATCTTAATCGATACATAGTAATTGCAAAGTTTTCAAGAAGCACAATATAGTTTAGCTTTTCTGGATTATTCCATTGATAGAATCTTCCATTTCTATGAAACAGAATTAGTATAGACATGTATTTTTAGACCTTTGGTAGCAGGAATTCAGCTTGTCCGCGTTATTAAACTTCATGTAGTTTTGGCTACGGCTAGTTTTGGGAGTTCTGTATTTAGCCAGTTTAAGATTTCTTCTTCAAGCTTGTTTGGATTAAGTTTTTTCCATTTTGCGATCCATTTTACGTTGATTTCTAAGACCCCTATGTCTCCGTTGTACCAGGCAACTATTCCATTTATTATATTATGACGAATGGCGATGCATCTTCTTCCAGGAATTCCCAAGACCATACAGCATTGGTCGCCAGCTATTTCTACTAGTTTTCCAGAGTTTTCTAGTCTGTGGCGCCAGACGTCGGCTCTCTGCCATGGGATTATGCCTGATATACTCATTAATGTTGCTACGTTCTCTATAAATATCGTCCGCAGAGTATAGTCAGTTGTATTGATTATTCCTAGGGATACCGGTTCCTTGTTTTTTACATCAGCTAAACCAAACGAGACAAGCTGATTATTATTAATGTCCTTGAGTATCGCTGGTTTAGCAACAGTTTTGCCCAGTGGGCCTTCAATAAGTAAAGACGTTCTAGCTAGCTTTCTGGCGTATACCGGTACACCGTAATTGGATGCCTTGTATAATACGGTTAAGGATGTATCAAGGATTCTTAATAATAGTTCCTCGTTGGAATCCAATAGTGTTCACCATCGAATCATTTTAGGAGGTGTTGTTTTAACCATTGCGATAAGTGTATTGGGTTTACATTTTCTGCCTTGGAAGCTTTGAGTACTATTATGTCGTCGATGCATCCGAATACATGGTATCCTGTCGAGGTCCTATATGCTTCTTTGGCTAGGTATCTTGCTACTTGTCTCATGTCGCTGATTAGTTGTTCTTCTACTCCTTCTTCGAAGAGGACAAGATCAATTCCTAGGTATATGGAGAGTTTCTCTCTTACATATGGGCAGAGCAGGCTCATCCAGCCTACTCCTGCGTATGGCCATATCAAGTGTTTTTCGTATGGGCGGGCTGTGATTTCTACTAGCTTTGATGCGGCTCCTATTCCTCCTCGGGTGTCTATGTTACAGCTTGGTATGTATGTTGCTTTGCCCCATTGCGTGAACGCTGGTAGGCCCTCGTAGAGGTATGATTCGTATATGAGCTGTGCCACGTGTATTATATCGAGATCCTTGGGCTTACTTGCCCTATAATAGGTATATGCGTATTTCAGGTCGTTATATGGGTATCCTCCATCAAGAACTAGGATGTTCCTGAAATTGTTCATTACAGCATATGAATAAACGAAGTCGGCGACTTTCCTGGCGGTTTCATAGTGTCCTACTGTTAGTGGGAGGGGTGGGCGTACACCTAGGGGCCTGTCTGGGAAAGCGTATTTTATATTTGCTGCATCGAGGACTTCGAGATATGCTTCAATGTTTTCTCTATTCACGAAGACGTTGAAGATATCTAGTAGTATTAGGTAATCGGCTTCATCTTTTTTGGCAACGTTATGATTACTAGAAAGTTCTTCTAGTACACTGTTCCATTCATACATTAGGCTTCTCCAGGGAGAATCTATCACTCTTAATTCCAGCCTAGCTAGCAGGTTAATAATTGACGGCGCAAGACCGTAACGGAAAAGGACTGATCTTAACATGGCGATAACTGTTCCCGAATCTACTCCATGTGGACACGTATAGTAGCATGCTCCACAATTACTACAGTGGTATGCAAGGTCGAGCATGACCTTAATCTCGTCCTCGTTTTTAGGCAGTTTCGCGCCGACCAGTGAACCTAATATCTTGCCAGAGATAGTCGAGGTCTTCTTATATAGCTTCCTCATCTCATTCGCCATTCTTGCCGGAGCATAGAGCTTATCCACAGCATTATAGAAGGGACATGAAGGAGCACAAGCATTACAGTCAATACACGATTCTAGAAAATGCATCTCAGGTAGGCCTAGATATCCCTCAATTACTTCCCGGGTTTCCTTCCATAAGAGCTCTTCCCTCTTATCCTTATGATTCCTAGAGAGGAAACTGTTTAGTCTCGATACGAGTCCACTCATCTCTTCTTCACCTTCCTCCTCGGAGGCACCAGCCTGCCACCCTCGAGTGCCGCTCCTCTCATCACTGTTCTATCAATCCATTCCACTATCTTTCCGAAGAACATGCCAAAGACGAAGTGCCAGTACTTTGTGAACGGTATAAGTGCAAGGAATAGGCCTGCTAGAGTTATGTGTAGGCCGAGTATCGTCCTGTACGCCGTTGTATCGGATAGGAATGGTAAAGATTCATGGTGTGCTGCCAATGCTCCTGTTATTAGAATAAGTGTTAAATGAATATAGAGTATAACGTCGCTCGGTCGGTGACCCTCCTTGATCATCATGTATATTCTTTCTCCTAGCTTGAAGCCTACAGCTATGAGGGATACCGCGGTTAGAACATCTCCATTCAGTATGATTGTAAGTGGACCCCATATTGATTCGTGGAAGGGTCTCGTGGCTATTGCAGGTTCGAACTGTTGGAAGAGGGGTAAGCTACCTGTTGCACTGCTGATCGGTATGGCTAATGGCCATACTATTGAGTATAGTGAGATAAAGTACGCGTAGAAGGCTACGTGCTGTCCTAGGAGGAATATCAATGGTAGTAGTCCTATCATGTGTACTCCTATTAGGCCCAGGAAGAGATCTTTCCTATTTCTAAAGGCCGCGAATAGAGGCGGATAGATGTAGACGTTGACTAGTCCCAGTATAAGAGTCAATATACCTTCGGGTGCTCTATAAGCTACCCATTTCTTCCTCCTTAACGCTAGCCCGAGCCGGGTAACCCTATAAACAAATCCTATGACGAAAATGATTATCGCTAGAGGGAAGACAATGTATACAGATAGACTATATACATCGAGTGGATTAGGGTTAAATTGTTGTAGCAGAGAAAGCATCGCCAGCCACCTCTTAGACAGTGCAGGCTGGCGTTAGTAGTCTTTTGATAGTCTTTACTCTTGATCCTTTACTCGTTATAGTAGCATGTACTGCGCATGCGAGACATGGATCGAAGCTCCTGATGGACCTTACAAAGTCGAGACCAACCCACTCTTCTGGCTGGGTTTCCTCTGTCACGACTGTATTGTTTGCAGCTAGTTCGAATGGACTCATGCCATGTTCGTCGCTGGGGCTCACGTTGCTTGTTGTTGGCGCTTGTATTTGGAGGTTGAGGAGTTTTCCTCCTTTCTGGACCATCCAGTGGCGGACTGTTCCCCTTGGGGCCTCGAGGCTTCCTATACCGCGGGTTATCCTGTCTGGTGCTTTCCACGGCCTGCTTGTTTCAACGTTTCCACTCTTGACCAGGCCAAGGGCGAATTCTATATTTCTCCATGCAGCTGCTACATCTATTAGCATGTTGAATGCTCTAGCCCACAATCGATATATTGTTGAGCTGTACTCTGGTACCTCCCACTCGATATCCATGGGCTCTGCTACTGCCGAAGGCAGATTATCTGCTCCACCTGACTTGGGCAGGGATACTCTTACTTTTCCTGCTGATCCGAACTCGCTCCCTACGAGGCTGGTTATCTTTAGTCGTATTATTGGACCTACCTCGAATGGGATTATTCTTCCGTCTTTCCAGACAAGTCTCACTGTGGCGGACCAGCTGTACTTGGATGCCCAGTCTCTGGCGCCTCTCTTAGGAATTGTCAGTTTGTTCCATGGATGATATATCGGATCTACTCTTCCCCATAAGAGCTTGTTTCCTGCCGGATCTTCCTCTGTATAGAATTCTAGGTTTCTGACCTTGTCGCCCCATTCTTCATAGAAGCTCTTTTCCACGTGCTCCATGTGGCTGATGTTTATCTCTGAATATTTTGTGGAGACTATTTCTCCATCTATTATTATTCCTGGTTTGATCAGTCTTGATCCAGCGATATCGTCCATTGACTTATAGTATTCCTCGGGTTCTACTTCACCTATACCTCCTAGCATGCTTGGGTCATCGAACAAGCCTGTTGAGACGCCGGTTATCCTGTCATATGTTTTCCCTTGTTCTGCATATCCTATACTCTCGTAGAACGCCAGTAGATCTCTCCAGACATAATAGTTGTATTTTGCCCATGCTGTTAGTTTCACTAGCCTATACGTGTATCCCATTAATAGGTACTCGGCGTTAGAGAGATCAGTGGATATTCCTCCAGGTATAAGGGTGCTAGGATGACTGTGTCTTCCATATATTAGTACTCCGGCTTCTCTCGCTATTCTCTGATATTGGACTGCGAGCTTCCACATCTTTCCTGATATTGGATTCAATGCCTCCATTATGTCCGAGATCTTAGTATATCCATGTATATCTCGGTGCTCTGCTAGAGTGTTTTGTGCCTCCTCCCATACGCTAGGTGTAAGTCTTGAAACAGTTGACGCGCTGAAGTCGGGTCCTTCAAGCATGTTGAGAATTATGCTGTGATCATATATGTGGTCTGTTACGGCGAACGCCAAGTTCCTTAGCACAACTCCCAGTGGTTTAGGAGATACACCGTAGACCATGTCCGCAGCTATAACGTCGGCATTGGCATGGCTGGCACCGCATACTCCGCATATTCTACTTGTAATATGAACTGCGTCCTCCGGGGGCCTACCAAGGCTGAAAACTTCGAATCCACGAAACATAGTTACGAAGCTCCTCGTCTCGTCCGCGACCGGTCTACGCCGCTCGGTATCGACAACGAGTCTTAGTCCTAGATGTCCCTCGATACGTGTGATAGGGTCTATTACCATCTCCCTGAGTCTCAACGACATTACTTTTCACCTCCCTCCTCTTTCTCCTGCAGGCTTGAAGGCTTCTTTCTTAGAGACTTGTCTGCTAGATAGGCTAGAGCGGCGCCGGCTGCGCCGGCTAGTGCAAGGCCTGTTGCGAGTTCTTTCGTCCCTACTTTCTGGACAGCGTTCAGGGGCTTGTAGAATCCTTCGAATGAATCGGTGAAGCCTGGCATTGTGCATCCTATACATACTCCACCGGTCCTAGTGGGTCCGCCTACACCGTTTACCCAGCCGACCTTGTTCCATGGACAATTGCTAATGGGTCCTTTACAGCCGACAGCGAAGAGACATTTTTCATTGGGGTCTCCTGGGGTTTCTCTGAAGTCTCCTGCCGCATAGGAGCCTGCACGTGGACACTGTTCGTGGACTGTGGGGCCGAATATGAATTTTGGACGCCAGTATTCGTCTAGTTCTGGTAGGTCAAGGAGTCCTTTCGCCCATAGTACTAGGTTTGCTAGTACCCTTAACTGTGCGTTGCCGTTGGCTGGGCATCCTGGGACTGCGATGGCGGGTCTGCAGGATTGGTCTCCGGCGCCTTGTGGCCGGCATTTCTCGTATGCGAATTTCTTGAAGGGCTCTGCTTCTGGTAGGACGTCTATTATTCCTTTGAATCCTCTTACGGGATCAGGGAAGAATCCTATACCGCCCGTGGGGCTGGGGCTGAATCCTAGGTCCTTATAGTATTCGTGGTCTTTGAATCCTGGAGGAGCCTGTATAACCCTGTTTGCTACGACTCCCCCGTAGCTCGCACAATTACCTACCGTTACTACAGCCACTGCTCTTTTCAATAGCCTCCTCATCCACTCCATACACGATATTGGTTTTCCATTTTCTTCTCCGATATAACAGAGATAATCACTGTAAGGAGGCGCCCCCATCTTCTCGTCTGGTGGAACGCTCCCCTCAAGTACAAGCACATAGGGATCAAATTCTCCCTCGACTACTTTCCTTAGAATGTCTAGAGCCGACTCCCCCCACTCGGGCATAACGGTTTCATGGAATAGTAGCTTAATATTTCCTGGACCAGTAATTTGTGCTGTTCCGCCCAGTATATCGATTAGGTCTGGGTCAGTAGCTTGTATTAGCGCAGTAGTGTTGCCTGCGCAGTCCTGTGCTTCAAACCATACTATGTTGATGTCCCCGCTCTGTACGGTTTGTGCCATTGCTCTTACTGCCTGTTTCCAATCAACAGCCAGGACCAGGCCTGTCAGACCGGTGAGCTTCAAAAACTCCCTTCTAGTCAGTTTTGTTGATGCCATCTGAGAAACGCCCTGTCTTTAACGGTTTATCATCGGCGATATTTAAAGATTGTTTCATGAAAAATTTAAGAATTAAAATATAATTAGCCGCGCAATACCAAGAACCGTATTATCTCGTGTCAAGGCTCTTCAATTAAGAGGGTTTGGCGTACGTTAACAACTCCTCTTAGCTTCATTATTTTCGATATCAACTCCTTGATCCTTGAGCTATCGCCTCTAACAACGATACCAAGCATGCAGAGTTCATGTGTAATATGTATATGTAGCGTGGATACAATAATGTCAAGATAATCGTGTTGCACATCTATCAATGCACTATCCACGCCCTTAACATGATGATTGTATATTACACCTATTATTCCGGCAACTTTGCCGCCAGACTCCCATCCATGCTCGGCTAGGAAAAGTCTTAACGCCTCCTGGATAAGCTTAGACTTGCTCCTAATATTGGTTCTCTTCATAAAGTCTTCAATCTCCTCAGCCAAGTCGCTGGGCAGATATACTCCGAATTTGACGTTCCTCGTCAAAACCTCTCTACCAATAATAATCTATTATGAATGATACGGACTATATCTATTGATCACACTTATTATAGCGCCGTTCTCTAATATGAGTGTTCTATCGCATCGAACTTCTCCCGAACATCGATTGGGAGCAGTCAACACAATGGTCTTTCCCCTCTGCTTCAATTGATTAATAAGATAACGTACCATGTCGATCTTGGAGTCCTGAAGATTACTCAGTGGCTCATCCAATAATAGGAGCTCCGGATCGTACGACAAAATAGACGCCAAGGCAACCAGTCTCTTTTCGCCATAGCTCAGCGATACAGTAGATCTATCCAAGAGATAATCTATTTCAAGAAGACGGGCAACTTCAACCACTTTTCTCCTAGCGGTCTCTTCATCAAATAGTTGTCTTGGCCCATATGCTATCTCATCGAAAACCGTTGGGTTAATCATCATTACCTCCGGGTTCTGGAATAACATACCTATCTTACTCCTGACCTCCGGGAACTGGTCATGTAGAGGAACCTCCCTGTAATATACTGTTCCCGTTGTTGGAGGTAGGAGTCCAGCCATGACAAGCAGTAATGTTGACTTTCCAGATCCATTTGGGCCTTTTATGCAGAGGATCTCGTTATCCCATACTTCTATATTAATATCTCTGAGCGTAGGCTCTCTGTTTCCAGGATACACATATGATACTTTCTCCAACCTCAAGAGTGGCTTCATTTTCTCGCCTCAAAGTCAAACGGATAATCGTTAAAGGTTCTGGCATCTATTGCGTATTGTAGAATTTTACTATGGGTAGCTGATCCGACTATTAGGTCTCCAATTATGCTTACTCGGTTCTTCCAGGCAGTCTTTATATCATGATGAAAAGTCCTTGCTTCTCTAGCCATTATCATTGACAGTGCATGTCTAAGTAGTCTTGGTAGGTGAATGATAAAGATTGTAGTAATTGCAGCCGGTAACCTGAGTAGTGGAAGTCTATAGGCTCTACTTGCTATACTTGGCCATCCTAAGTAATAGATAGTTGCTAATACTGGCAAGGGGGCAAGGATTATACGAATTATGAATCTAGCATACGTCTCGATACTATTCTCTGTGACCTTAAGTGCCTCTATAGAACGTAGTAGCTGGCCGAAGTCCATTATACTATTAGTACGGGTTATTAGTAGCGGTAATCCAATTATCATTGACAGTAAGGCCAAATACCATGCTGTTCTAACTATCATTCCAGCCCTGTCCCGTGCATGTAGGGATACTAGTAAGGTGAACGTGGCGGCAGTCACTAGGGATATTGGGTTGTCTGTTGTACTCACTAGTAATGTGAGAAGGATGGATAATGGAAATATGTAGACTTTTCCTCTTACATCTCTATTGGTCCTGTTGAAAGAATCAATTAACCGTGATAAATTTCTAATAAATGATTCTAGCATGTTATTCATCTTGATTTCACCAGTTTAGATGCGATTATATCGATTGCTAGGATTATCGCGACGCCGAGAAGACCTGATGCAATATATCCTGCAACAGGGCCTAGGCCTGGGAATGTGTAGTCCTCGAATGGTGTATGGTAGTTGACTATGTCGTGTTCTTCTAGTCCAAGGAGTGATGCTGCGATATCTAGGGGCTCGTGATAGCCTACTTTTTCTGCTAGAATCACTCCGAATATGGGGCTTAGAAAGACCATGAATATGAGTAGTATAAGTAGTTTCTTCTCCACGTCATATCCCCTCCAGGCCCATGACTAGATGGGGGTTCCGTTCATACACGTACAGTACGATGAGGCCTGTTATTATTCCTTCCACTACTCCAAGAACGAGATGCCATATCCCCATTACTGGTATTGTTATCAATACGCCATATGGGAATCTAGGGGATAAGCCGATTTCTACGCCACACGCGATACCTGCTATAAATAATGAGATCCAGCCCGCCATAAATGATGATATGAAGATTCTCTTTTTTCTATCCGTGTTTTTTAGTAGCCTCATAAAGAATCTGAACGTGGCATATCCGGTGAGCACACCTATTATAGCCATGTTCAAGATATTAGCTCCCAGCGTGGTTATTCCGCCATCGTGGAAGACAAGGGCCTGGACTACAAGGACTAGTGCCAGCGCAATGCTTCCGAGTGCAGGGCCCAATATTATGCCTGCCAGCGCGCTTCCAAGGAAATGTAGGCTTGTGCCTCCTGGTATCGGCCAGTTAAACATTTGTGCTACAAATACGATCGCAGCGATTGTAGTGATTGTCGAGATTTTCTCTGGTCTGAATATGCTTCTTGAGCGTTTGCCTATGATAGTAAAGTATCCTATTGTCGCTAGATATGTTATTGTTATCCAGTACACGTCGAGGAATCCGTCCGGGATATGCAAGAGTGGAGCACCATTCCTCATAGAAATGTGCACCCTAAATATAAGCATTACACCACTCTACACAAGACACCGATATACATATCAGTAGGGCAAACTTCACCATATGATATGTTGGGGATGCACTTGGAAAAATGGAAAATAGCTTCTCGCAAACTCTTAACAAGACGAATACTCCTCTCACACGGAGGAGGAGGAAAAGAAACCCACGAGATAATAGAAAAACTAGTAAAAAGACTCGTCCCACCAGAATATTGGAAAACACCCGAAGGCACAGGACTAGACCTGCTAGATGACGCGAGCCACATTAAACTAACAAACAACCATATAGCAGTAACCATAGACTCCTACACAGTAGACCCAATAGAATTCCCCGGAGGAGATATCGGAAAACTCGCCGCCAGTGGAACAATCAATGACCTATTAATGAGCGGAGCCAAACCTATAGCCGCTCTCGACTCTATTATTGTAGAAGAAGGATTCGAGGTAGAAAAACTGGCAAAAATAATCGACAACATGGTGGAGACCTTCATAAATAACAATGTCTCAATTATAGGAGGAGACTTCAAAGTAGTCCCGAATGACAGCCTCGACGGAATAATAATAACAACAACTGGTATAGGCGTGGTAATTCATCCTATCCGCGACGACCGAATAATGGAAGGAGACAAGATAATAGTAACGGGACCCGTTGGAAACCATGGAGCTGCAATACTCTCAGCGAGAGGCACTTATGGTCTAAAAGTAGATATCAAGAGCGATGTTGCTCCATTAACAAGCCTCATGATTCCCCTGATAGAAGAATATGGTCCCTATATTGGAGGAGCAGGAGATCCTACACGTGGAGGCGTAGCAATGCTATTAAACGAATGGGCGAAAAAGAACGACGTCCTGATATACATTGATGAATCTAAGATTCCAATTCGTGATGAAGTAAAGGCCTACGCCGACCTAATTGGTGTAGATCCCCTAGCTCTTGCAAGCGAAGGAGTGGCAGTAATAGCGGTAAGACCAGATCATGCAGAGAAAGTACTAGAAAGAATCCATGAGCTTGGCTTGAGAGAAGCATCCATTATAGGGGAAGTTAGAGCTCCAAAACATGAGAGACATAAGGGAATTGTCATCGCCAAAACAACCGCTGGAGGATTCAGAATAGTGGAAGAGCCTAGCGGAGAAATAGTTCCAAGAATATGTTAGTGGTCTTTTTCTAGAATCCTTTCTATTAGATTTTCTAGATCCTTGTATGCATTAGTCTTTTCAAGTAACTCTAGGTTTCCAAATGCGCTCTCAAGCTCGTCATCGTATCTTACTAGTATTCCCTCCCTTAGGAAATTATTGGAGACGTCTCTCACCATGTTATACACGATGGCATCAGGCTCTTTGCCCATTTCCTTTAACAGCCACAAGAGTCTATGCAGACTATCTAGGGAGAATTTTGACGTGCTCGAAACAACAACTAGTCTAGGATTCTCTAGGACATTAAGGAGATCTAGGACTATGTCGCCTGCACCTGGAGGAGTATCAATAACAACAGTATCATAGCCTTCATAATCTATTGCTGATAATAGCTCTCTCAAAGCATTTACAGCCTCCACTCCCCTCAACGCGAGGGGGAGACCCTTAGCATAAGGCGCTATACTAACGAATCCCAGACCGTCGACCCTGATTGGATCGATACCCTTCTTTTCCCCGGGCATTATATTCCTAGGATCTATTCCCAGGCCAACATGAAGATTAGGATCCGTAATGTCTAGATCAATTAACAGTGTTCTCCTACCACGCCTCGCCAGTCCAATTCCTAGTAGGAGAGCTATTGTAGTCTTACCAACACCTCCTTTAACACCTAGTATGACAATTGTCAACCTCTTAGATAGCTCCCTCGATATCCTAGCAGGCCTAGGATCAGACAACATCACTACTCTCTCACCTCATACAACAGCCTTATTCCTCTACCCTTAACCACGATGAAGTCACGTGATCCACAGGATGGACACTTAACATATGCGTGTACAGCTTCCGGCACGAAATGTATCGCTTCTCTTTCATCCTCTGAAAGATCTACTTCGTCAAGACTCCACCTATAGCCGCAAATGTTACACTTGAACTCTGCTTTCTCCCTAATAATTTCATAATCAACGCCTGGTGCAACCTCTTTCATCATCATGTCTAGGTACTGTCTTAACACCGACTCATCTATATTTTGGAGCTCTCCGGCGACTACCTTAATCCTTCTGAGACTAGGATACCGTGTTATAAGATTCTCGACCTCTAAGATGACTGCCTCGGCAATAGCCCACTCGTGCATTCAATTATACACCATGTTATTAATGCTAGGAGCATATCATATTTTAGCTAATTCGATAATAAACCAGTATATAATAATTGTCCAGCAGCTATTCCACCGTCTCCCGGCGGGATCTGCTTATGATATATTATATTAACTCCTACTTCTCTAGCAGCATCCTCGACGCCCAACGCTATATACTCGTTAACAGAGGCCCCACCCGTGAACAATACATTATTTCCAACATGGGACAAGGCCTCTCGGCCAAGTACAAGGCCTATCCAGTAAAGTACAGTTGCTGACCTCCTCAAACCTTCCTTGAATCCCCTGCCAAGATATCCATCTATAACATACATAACTGACTCGAAGGGATCGAGATTACTCCCAACATAGGGAGGATCCCTGTCCTTATAGGGTGTTATCTTAGACGCCAATATTCTAGACTCAAGGGTAATCGCTGGCTCACCTTCATATGTCCTCCTATAAGAGATGCCTAGCAACGCAGATAACGCATCAGCCAGCCTACCAGCACTACTCGTATATGGACTGTGCAGAGACATTTTCACAATATTAGCCGCATTCTCAATGCTTATATTTTTTGGAACCTTGCTTAGTTTCTCTAAATATTCTATTACCTCGTTTTCACCCATTTCTTTTGAGAGGATTCCTACAAGGATCCTCAAAGGATTCCTAGTCGCCGCGTCCCCACCGGGTAAAGGATAATAGTCTATATGGGAGACCCTGCTACACTCTAAACCATCTACTATTAGGGCCTCTCCTCCCCATACATTACCGTCAAGCCCGTATCCGGCTCCATCCACTACCACAGCTGGATAAGCCTCATCCATAGAAAGTTTTCTATCGGCGATCAATGATAGTGCGTGTGCACAATGATGCTGTATTTCTATCGGATCTACATCGTATTTCTCCATGAATCGTGATGCTATTCTCCTGTTTGAGTATCCTGGATGCATGTCGATGACTAGGTATCTTGGCTGTAGCTTGTATTGGTCAACGAACCATTTAACCTCCCCCCATAGTTCCTCCAGTTGAAGTGGATTATCGAGATCCCCAATGTACTGGGTTAGAACTATCTTATCCTCGAAGGATACACCTCCTGCAGTCTGTAGTTCTGCTCCCAGTGCAGCTGACTCTGGTAGCTCTATTGGTGCCTCTATCCAGTATGGTGCGTAGCCACGGGATCTACGTAACATTACTATGTGGCCACGAGTTTTTCTTACTACACTGTCGTCCACCCTATGCACTATTTCCCTATTGTGCTCTACTATGTAGTCGATCTCTCCGCCTAACTGGTCGAGGAGACACTTCAGATCTTTGCACATCGGGAATCCGTGCTTGTTACCACTGGTCATGACTAGGTATCCGTCCCTGACGTGGCTGAGTATAATTGCGTGGAGACCAGTATATGGTAGCATTATTCCCAGCCAGTGCAGGTTTGGTGCTATAAGATCTGAGACATTACTCGAATCTTTCTTTTCTAGTAGTAGTATAGGTCTTTCAGCCGACTTGAGGAGCAAGCAGTCCTGTTCAGACATGTATACTAGATCTCTGGCCTTGTTGCAGTCTTTGACCATAAGTGCTAGCGGCTGTGTAGGCCTTTGTTTTATTTTTCTCACACGGTTAACAACGTCGTCTCTTGTCGCGATAGATGCTATATGGTAGCCTCCCAGTCCTTTTATCGCTATGACGTAGCCCTCATCTAGTAGTTTTGCGGCTGTGATCGGTACATCTATTGTCTTAACCAAGTCTCCATTGGAATCCAGTAGCATTGTTTTGGGTCCGCATTCACTACAGCTTATCCCCTGAGCATGATATCTCCTAGTGTTGTTAATGTCTTGATATTCTCTACGGCAGTTCTCACAGAGGGGGAAGGACTTCATGCTAATGTTTTCTCTATCGTATGGTAGTGTGTACATCATTGAGTATCGGGGACCACACCATGCACAGCTATTCCATGGATACATGTAGCGCCTATCGCCTGAATCGAATATTTCACGTAGACAGTTCTCGCATATACCAAAGTCTGGTGGAATAGCGCTTCTGCTAGAAATGTTTCTTTTACTGGGAAGGATTTTGAACGAGTCATAGTTTCCAAGTAGAGTATTATTTATTGTTATCCTATGTATTCTTGCTGGTGGAGGCTTGTATTTTCGTATACTGTCGAGGAATCTATCGATATCTATGCTACGGCCCTCTACGTGGATTTCTACCTCGCTACCTCCTAGGTTTACAACGTAGCCCTTTAGCCCGTGTTTCTCTGCAAGTCTATGAATGTATGGTCTAAATCCTACTCCTTGTACGAGCCCCGTTATCCTAATCTTTACCGCTTTTACCTGCAACATCTTCCTCCTCAAGGGAACGGAGCATATCTAGTATTTCCTCTCCCTTTTCCTCGAGCCCAGATATAAACTCGCTTATGTCTCTTGCCCATGTCTCAAGTTGTTCATCTGATAGTCTTGCAATAATGATGCCGGCATGAACTATAACATAGTCTCCGGGCCTGACCCCTTCTATGGTATTGGCGTCCGTCTCAATTGATACTCCATCAGAGAACTCTACTATCGCTATACCGTCACTCCTAACCTTTACTACCCTTCCGGGTATACCTAGACACATACACTTGTCACCTCCATACTACTCTACTCTAATCCAAGATCCCTGACAATCTCCTCTACAAGACCTCCTCCGCCAAACCTAGCCCATACCGAGCAAGCTCCTTCACTGCTCACCATACATGGCCCATAGGGAGAACCTGGCTTACAGGTCTTCATAAACAAGGGGCAGTCCGTCGGCTTGGCCAGGCCTAACGTGACTTCGGCACATCTGCATCCAGGCGGGAGATCATATTTCCACTCCATTCTTCTCAGTTGTTCAAGCCCGTACTGATAGACGGCATCTATGGAACTATACTTGTCTCTGAACACTAACCCGCTTTCAGGTACGATTCCCAGGCCTCTCCAGCTCGCGTCGGCTATCTCACAACACTCATTAATGAGTTCTTGGGCTTTCTTGTTTCCTTCCCATGTAACAGCCCTCTTATACTGGTTAACTAGCCCGGGTCTACCCGCCTTCAGCATCGCCAGAATATATGCTATAGCTGTTAGTACGTCGTTTGGCTCGAATCCTGCCACTACGGTTGGTATTCCATATTCTCTTGGTACAAATTCCCAGGCCTTTGCTCCTAGAATCGTTGAGACATGTCCAGGGGCTATGACTCCCCTTATAGGCGCGTTCCTATGTTTATTGAAGGTATATCTCATTATTGGAGGAGTCAGTCTATGCACATTGAGTATCGTCATTCCCTCGGGAACCATCCCGTTAACGACTGCGGACGCGGTTGAGGGAGCTGTGGTTTCAAACCCTACTGCTAAGAACACGCTTTCTCCTCCGTGTCGTCTATGATGCTTTATTGCCTCAAGCAGACTATACACTATAACTACGTCCGCTCCTTCAGCCTTCGCATCTGCTAGGGTCCTAGGCTTCTTGGAGAGTGGAGGGGCCGATCCAGGGAGGAGATACGTGTCTCCATATGTATATACCCTGATGCCATCAAGGGCAAGATCTACAACCGTATCAATATAGTGTGCAGGCGTAACACAAACCGGGCATCCTGGACCAGCGACCAGCTCTACGTTCTCTGGCATAAGACTCCTAATACCCGAATAAACAATTGTATGCTCGTGAGTACCACAGAAATCCATTATCTTGACGGTTTCACCACTTAGCGAGCGAGCAATCTTCCCGATAACAGCCACAATAAGATCTGAGCTATCGAGTCTACTCCTACCCAAGTTCTTCATACACCTACCATACTAAGCGTTTCATGCATCCTTGAAAAAGTTATTTACTCTATAACCCCTATACAAAACGATGACCAGGACAAGGCCAGATCCATAAATCCAGCCCCAGTACATTGACTCAATAATAGCCACAGTGACTATAGGTGTCTCAAATTGCCCGACCTACAACGATTAAAGGGTCTAAGGGAAATTATCAAGGCAATAGTAGACTTGACTAAGGCAGCAGAAGAAGTAGTCGAGACAGTAGAGGAAACAGTTGTCGAGCCCGTTGTAGAGCCTGTTAGACAAACCATAAATGAACTATTATTGAAAGAATACATCTATCAGTTCAGGATAAAGCCCCAGATGGAGCTCGCCGAGCTAGAAGAAGAAGTTAAGAGATCTCTGGGTGTAGAAGGTGACATCCAAGAATATCTCAGAGAATTCTTTAGAAGTCCTAGTAGCAATAATAGGAAATCTAACAAATGAAATAGGCTATTCACTTATCAAGACAGCCGAAGCCTTAGACGACAAGACAATCGGTAAATGTATCGTTAAAGACGCCGACGTCGATGTCCTAACTCTCCTAGACTGGGCAAGAGAACACAAAGTAAAACAAATAGATCTCGTATTCCCCGCTACAAAATGTCATCCCACAGCCAAAGGCGTATCACTAATAGCTAAATACACTATTCAAGAAAAAACAGGGGCCGGGGACTCAAATGATATTGTCAAAGATATATGGATGAACCTAACAGGTAGCCTGCAGAAATCACATGTTGTTTCAGCACTTAAAGTGCTTTCATACCTCCCATTCAACATATATGAGTGTTGTCCTGGAAAAGGCGACTGTCTAGGAGATGTAAAGGATTGGTTGAAGGAGAGGTGCAGTGATAAAGATAATCGGGATAGGAAATAGAATGTATGGGGATGACGGGATAGGCCCCTGCCTGGTAAGTGCACTTAAACATTGTACAAAGAACGTGGACTCGATACAGTTCATACCTTTAGATCTACCAAACCACGGAGACATAGTCTATCTAGGAAACAGTAACCTTATAGTCCTCGTCGACTCCGCAATCGACGAAAAAACCGTGCTCTACAAAGTAGACACCGACAAAGTAGACGTCAGAGAACTCCTTGAACTAGCCCAGTCAGGCTCCGGGCACGGAATAAACCCACTATCACTAATAGCATTAGCAAAAATCGCTGGAATACTAACAAACAGGCAATCAATATACCTACTACTAATAGGACCGTTAACCCCTCAATTCGGCACTGGACTAAGCAAGTCCGCTATAAGAGAAGCCATCATATCACTGAAAAAACTAGAAAACCTAATAGAAAGTCACGGTCAAGCATTCAGATACAATGAGGACTGCATAAGGGAATTCCTAGAAAACATATGTAGAGACCCAGTGAATCCACTTTAATCGATAACAATCCAACACATATGTATTCCCTAATATGGGGAAGATGTCAGTCATTGGCGTGATAGATATGCACCGTGTATATCATATCTATGCCTTTATACTTGTATTGTTAATAGTGTATCCTATTATCCAGATACAAGTCGTATCGGCCAGCTATCAAAACAACTATACAACAGATACTAATAGAGACACGTCCTATTGCCCAGGAATCCGAAGCCATCTCTGGAAAGAAATGGTCCAAGTCCTAATAGACAAACTCTACGACTTCAACATAGGACTATTCCGCGAAACCTGGGATACACGAGAGGGCAAATGCTGGTATTGGAACACGGAACAGGGAGAAGCTCTGCTCGCACTATCATATCTCAATAACACAACTATTAACACATTGAAATCCCAGGTTCTGGAGTCTTACTTTAATATTCTGACATACCGAGGGGATGGTCATATCTGGCTATTCTCGAGATATGTGTCATGCAGAGGATTTAGAATACTCTCGTTGGATCCATCTAATTTCAGTATAGGTAACTTTGTCATTAATATTGGGGGAGATCTAGCAGGAGCCCGGGAATTTAGCTCGCCATACTCAAGGGCCATTGCTCTAGCAATAGACACATACAAGGATACCTCAAGTTTATCCGAGAAGAGTGCTGCATGGCCCATCACGATGTATGTCGCTAATATCAGGAGCATAGAGGTCTATTATGGTCTGACGCGTGAAGACAGCTCATATAGGGGTATATGGGATACAGGTGATGGTGGTCTAGGATCAGGCAAAATAACATCATACAATATATCTATCGATAATGATCGTGCCATAGCATATAGAGTTATGAAAGATATTATGCTCTCCATTATACAGTCCCTAACATTAACCCCCGGATCCTCCTATGTTGATATTAATATGACGGTTCATAATAACTGGAACTATACACTTTACAATGTGAGAGTAACCTTACCTTTTGATAACCTAGACTGGTGGGGCTACGATACCATCTACGTTCCCGGAAAAGGCTACTTCCGCGCTTCGAAAATAGGGCACCCAATAAACAATTATGAAAAAGAGTACCTTATCATAGACTATAATGATACCTCTTGGACCACCGTTAACGGATGGAAGCCGAGTATAATATATTCCAGGGAACCCCTAGGAATAAACAGAGCTCTAATAGTCTTAGTGGATTCTAACACTAGCATAAAGCTATGGGGCTACGGCAACATAGTAGGCGATGACTCCACGTGGTACTATCGATGGATAAAATACGAGATAGGCTTCGGAGACCTGGAACCTGGGCAAGCCAAAACCGTCAAGTTCCGCGTATATCCGCTAGCCTCATATCCCTCCGGCCTAGAAACACTTGCTATCAGCCTAGCGACTAATCCAGAGGACATATATGGGCGGGATTTAAATTATGCAGTTAACACTGGTACAGGAGCATTCTACGGCTTAGTGAGAGCAGATTCTAACGATCCCAGGACTATATTAATCATAGAAGATGCCGGATATCTGTTCAAGCTCAATAACTGGAACGTATCTACAAGAATCTTAGCAAATTACTTGCTCGCTCTTATCGAATTATACAATATTACAAACAATGAAACATACCTAGACCAAGCCAATAAACTCGCTTCGATACTTATCAATAGACAAGTAAGAGACGAGTCGAGCCCAATGGATGGAGGATTCCTCGACTATCCTAAGCCTTGGGGAAAAGGAACGTATCTAGATGTAGGCGTCGAGGTAGCCAAGGCTCTCCTCAGACTATACAGTCTAACTGGTAACACAAGCTATAAGGAATCTGTTGATTATTGGCTAGGCAAATGGTTCCATAAAGACACCAATGGCTCCTGGTATTATCACGAGATACAGTTGGAAAACTCAACCCATATTGTAAAGAAATATTTGGAGTCAGAGCCACCATATGCATTAGGTTACCTTGTAGCAGGACTAGCATCCTATTATCTCACAAGTCCTATAGTTCTATCCTCGATAAGTATACTGTGGGACAGGATAACTCAAGAGTATTGGATTCCTGCTACATCTAAGTCAGAAGAAACTAACGTAGAAACACAGGTGTCAGCCATTCTAGCTTTAAAGAACTTTCTAGAGGCATCAATAAATGATATCGGTATTGGAATAGAATACGTCAGGGGAGGAATGATTAATAACCTAAATTATGATAGTACCGAAGATTATTCTGTCGTAGAGTTCGAATTTGTAAAATCCGGGCTCACCATCCAAGTAATATTCTATATTAATAAAGACTCTATACCAGAAATTATAATGCCACCAAACGTAACAAAGGCAAACAGTTTGGAAACCGTTTGTGGAAATGCCTATAATCGTTATTATTATGATAGCTCTAACGGTTTCTTATTCATATCCATTGGGTCAAAATATCTTACCCTTAAGCGTTCATCTATTATAAATATTATACCAAGTAATGAGAGAACTGTAAATTATACCCTGACAACTCAAGGAACGGGTACTACACAATTAGTGAATCCTATAGGCGGGAGAATATTATGGTATCTATTACTGGGACTCATAGTCACATTCCTAGTTTACATTCGTACTCGATATAAGTAATCATTAGGATTCTCTTTTGGCTCATATAACTTATAATTGGTGTGATTAATGAATAAAGAATGCCTATTGTTATATCGCATAATAGTATGGCACTATATTTCAAGATATCATTAAATGATATCTAAAATGAAATCTCATAGTCTATTATATGGACAGGGGTTTTACACTTGTAATTTTGGAGTTCTTTACCTTGCCTTTACCGTTATTCTGATTCAAATGTATAGTAGCTTGAAAATCTGATTGACTAATTGGAGTTTGAGGATGGTTTGTGGAGCCGCCGCCGGGATTCGAACCCGGGACCTTCGCCTTACCAGGGCGACGCTCTACCGGCTGAGCTACGGCGGCACATTATTCCGATTCTATTGGTATCGTATATTGGGGTGATTTAAGGATTGCGATTATGGTTACGATG
>WAOU01000039.1 GCA_015521095.1 Desulfurococcales archaeon
CTTGAGAGTGCATCTCTGTTGTTCTTTGTACCGTATCCTACTATTACTTTGGGTTGTTTCTCATCGTATAGCTTCTTGACTGCATTGAATAGAGCGCCAGGATGCTGGCTTTTTAGAACGTATACTTTTACGCCTAGCTTGGCTACTTCATCGGCTCTATCGGCATCCTTGCCATAGAATAGGACTTCCACGTCTCCAAGGCTGGAGACTGCTGAGAGTGATTCTTTAACTTCCTGAACACCGCTCGCCACGATTAGTGCGTCAACCATTCCTATTCACCCCCTAGAGAACTCCCTCCTTCTCGAGAGCTTCTATAAGCTTCTCGGCGATCTCTTCGAGTGTATCGCCCTCTATGATGACTTGTTTTCTACTTACGGTCAGTATCTTGTATTCTACCGGCTCCTTCTTTCTTTCCGGTATTGGCTCTACGTCTGCCGCGGTTAGTGTTTTCTGCGGCTTTTTCCCTGCTCTCCTAATCTGTAACAGTGTAGGTGGTCTCGGCTCATTAATTTCCTGGGTTACGCTTACCACTGCTGGAAGCGAGGCTTCCATTACCTCTATATGGTCTTCTACGTCTCTCTCAGCAACTATTTTGTTTCCGTTGATAGTGATCTTTCTCGCGTAACTGATGAAGGGGAGTCCGAGTTTGGCTGCTACTCTTCCTGCGATTTGTCCTGTCGTCTGATCTATTGAGGCTTCTGCTACGAGGACTAGACTGGCGTTTGGCGCGTATTTCTTAATTGCTTTGGATAGGACTGTTGCGGTTATGATGGGGTCGCCGGGTAGGAGTTTTTCGTCGGATACTATGTATGCTTCGTCTGCTCCTCTAGCGAGGGCTTCCTGGGTAACCATCTTTAGTTCTCTTGTTCTCTTCTGTATTGGGCCCCATGGTAGCAGTAGTAGGGCAATGATTTTTCCTCCTAGTGTGTTCTTGAGTTCTTTTGCTGCTTCTAGCGCGTTAGCGTCTATATCGTCTAGTTTCAAGGGGATCGCGTCGAGATCCACTGTTCCGTCGGGTTTTGAACGCGTCATGTCTGGATTGAGAGAGGGTTTTACAAGTACTACGATGTCTCCCATTTTAAACACCCTTTAATTCAAATAGAGCCTTGGCTCCAGGTTAAGGATTTGTGTGTGCAAATCACCTTTATTTTAACAATATGGACTTGAATCATATGAAGCCCGTCTCCAAGGATAAAAACCCCCTTAAGTAAACGGTCGGAGAATCGATTACATCTTATAAACGTGGGCGTGGGGGACATTCCTTACATATAATATGGCGTCGGGATGAACTAGTCCCAGTTTTACAGCTATCTCAACGGTTCTCTCTCCTGTTAGGACTAATACTGAGGCTTCTCGCATCAATTTTACTAGATCAGCCTCTTCAACTAGTTTATCGCCATAGAGCTTCTCAGAGACTAGTAACGCGATCTTACGTTCTTCATCATAGAATGCTTTTCCTACGAGTTCTTCGTCAGCGGCGAAGAGCATGGTTCCGTAAGGCGTTTTGTATATTGATATGTGAAACATGTTTCTTATCCACCCGTTCTAGGAGAATTATAATTGGGGCACATTAATGTTAACTATCCTTTCAAACGCCTGTGATAGAATCTCATTTAGATACACTAAATAAGAAAGAGTTTGAATAATTATTAGACAAGGAAGTGAGGAAAAAGAAGCCAGATCTTGACTTTACTGTATCGAGGGATTTTAGGGTTTTACTACCTTGTCTGCGAATAGTATCCATGGATCTACAAGTGGTTTTCCATTCGCACTTACCGGTCTCTTGGCCGGTGGGTATTCTCTGTAGGTCGGTATGACTTTTTCGAGTCTCTGTTCAAACGTGTCTTTTGCTAGATTCACATAGAATACTCCAAGAGGTATTTTGTCTCCCCACTCTAGCATCTTCTCGAGTATTGTTCCCATCTTATTCTTGAAATCGTCTATTGATGCTACTTGTGGATCCCAGTTTGGATCCTCTTGGTCTAAGTAATAGATTCTCTCCTCGTACCAGTCTTTGGTCATTATATTATTGTATGTTGGACATGGCTGGAGTATCTGTACAAGGCTTGTGCCTTTATGCTCGATTGCTTTCTTAATTAGTTCTTTTGTCTCCTTGACGTGGTATGCGTAACCACGTGCTATGAACGTGTATCCGCTTGCTAGTGCTAGGAGCAATGGGTTTAGGTTATCGTGTAGGTTCGGTCCTGGGAGCGCCTTGGTTTGCCACCAGCTTGGGAGTGTTGGTCCTGCCTGGCCCTTTGTTAGTCCATATACTGCGTTGTCGTGGACAATGACTGTTATGTCGAGGTTTCTTCGCCCAATGGAGACGAAGTGTTCTACGCCTATTCCTAGCATGTCACCGTCTCCGCCTTCTGCTATGACTGTGAGCTCGGGGTTCGCAATCTTGATTCCTGTTGCGGTTGGTATCGCTCTGCCGTGGAGCACATGTATAGTGTTTCCTTTAATGTAGTAACAGGATCTCCCGCTGCATCCTATTCCCGTTACGACGACGAGGTTGCTTGGATCAATATCTAGCTCTGCTAGTGCTCGATGTAATGCGTTAAGTATACCGAAGTTTCCACATCCAGGGCACCACTGTACCCAGGCATCCGTCTTATAGTCTAGCCAGCTACGCGCCACCGCTCACCACCACCTCTTTCTCTCCTGTCTCAACTATGCGTTTAACCGCGTGGGCTACCTCTGTGTCCCAGAGGGCCCTGCCCGTGAGCTTCTTGACGAAATGTTCTATTGTGAATCCTGTATAGCCGCGTATGAGGAATGCGGCTTGGGCGAGATCGTTCTGTTCTATGTCTATAACTAGTTCGGCGTTTGTTAGCACGTCGAGCACAGGTTTTACCGGGAACGGGTAGAATAGTCTGAGCTGTAGGAAGTTTACTTTTATTCCGTCTTTTTCTAGGAGCTTCATTGCCTCGAGTATTATTGGCTTTGTGGATCCCCAGCTTACTAGTGTTATCTTAGCGTCGGGATCTCCATGGAGTACTACCTTCTCGGAGTCGGGTATCTCTCTTGCTATGGTCTCGAACTTTCTCCTCCTCTTCGCCATCATTTGGTCTCTAACTATAGGGTCTTCTGTGGGCATACCGTCTTCGGTGTGTTCTAAGCCTGTCCATGTTAGTGGAACTTTGCCCATTGGAGCACGTGGACTTATTCCATCTTCGGTAATCTTGTATCTCAGGTAGTCTTTTCCAGGATTCTCCACGAATTTGCCTCTTTCGACCGTAGCTTTTAGTGGATCGATGTCTTCTCTGTGGAGACTTGTTATTGTTGATGCTAGGTACTTGTCTACTAGGTGTATTACGGGTGTCTGGTATTTCTCTGCCCAGTTGAGGGCTTTTATGGCGTCATAGTATGCTTCTATGTGGTCTCCGCTAGCGATGACAATCTTTGGGTTATCGCCGTGTCCTGAGAAGAGCGTGTGTAGAAGGTCTTGTTGTCCCTCTCTCGTCGGAAGTCCTGTGCTCGGTCCTCCTCTCTGCCAAACAGTTATTACTACTGGGATTTCAGCCATTATCGCTAGGCTTATTGCCTCGTTCATTAGGGCGAAGCCAGGACCGCTTGTGGAAGTCGATGTTCTGGCCCCCGCTACAGCTGCACCGAGGGCAGACATTATTGCTGATAGCTCGTCCTCTGTCTGGAGAACTACTGCACCCAGCTTCTTTAGCCTGAGTACTTCTTCTGCCCAAGGAGCGAGTTCGAAGTTTCTGTGACCTTCTAGGAAAAGTGCCTCGTCGCTAGCAGGTGTTATCGGATAGTATGTCTGCATAGTTAGGCCGCCAACCACCTTGCCCATAGCTACTATTTCGTTGCCTGTTGCTAGCATGGTTTCTTTTCCTAGATGGGGTCCTTCTGGTAGGAAACAGCAGGGTCCTCCGTAGTGTTCGTCGACGTATTCGATTGCTATACGTGCCGCTAGAATGTTCATGTCAACTACTTTCTTCTTTGCAGCGAAATGTGTTGCGATTGCCTTCTCAATCCAGTTGGGTTCTACTCCTAGGAGGTATAATGTTGTGGCTAGACCTATGGTGTTTAGTGTTTTTGAGACTCTGCTTAAAGGAGCACTTGTTTCTGAAGCTACTTTTCTTATTAGGTCTCTCATTGGGAGACCTATTGTTTTTACTCCGTTTTCTTCGGCCACTTTTACCGCGCTTTCTGCTGTGGGCTCCATTCCTCTTTCTTCGAAGAACTTAATTAATCGCTCTTTAAGTGGCTTAGGCATTGGTGCGATCGTTTTTATCTTCGTTTTTATCGTCGAGGAATCATATACCATGAAACCGTCTTTCTTTACATCGGTGAAGTGGGTGAGGACGCTCTCGGCGTCGAGGACAGTTGCAGCGTCTACAGGGAAGTTAATAGCACCAGGCCTCTCCGGCTTTACTCTTATTGTGAAATAGCTATGTGCACCCATGATATTGCTCTGATATTCTCTCGTTCCTATTACTTGGTAGCCTTTGAGGACGAATGTTTTCAGGGCTATTTGACCGGCGGACTCGATGCCCCCTCCTTGGGGGCCGCCGATGAGGAATTTCAGGTCTATGTTGCTGTTACTCACCCCGTGCACCCCATTCTTTCTCAAAAGACACTATATAGTTCCTCCTTAATATCTGGGTCAACATAGGCCCCTCTATGCACCCTATGTCCTTTCTTCACGTGCTGGAGGGCCTCATAACCAGTTATCCTTGTTTTACACGTAGAGCACCAATATAGTTTGTTTTCATTTATTTTTAAAGGTTCAAAAAAGTTGCATGTATCCGTATCCAAAGTATACTTGTCGTGGCGTTCACAGTATCCGATAAAGCTATAGAATACGTTTGGTCGCCAATGATTACAGAAGACGCATTTTTCCTCTATTTTGGAAATACGATCTATGCTTATGTTTGATTCCACGCTGTTTTTTTCTTGTTTCATACTCAATGTTTCATCATCCAAGTCTAGAATTCAGTATCCTGTTAGTGGATAAATGAGTAAAGAAGTAGTTGCGTCATGACTTGTAAAGGTTATGCGAGATAATTACTTGGATCCTTAGCAGGATGGTGAAAAATGAGAGTAATGGGGCTTATTTAGAGATTCCGGAGTTTTTCTAGCATTATCTTCTTTTCGATGCTTGCTACTCTTCTTCTTGTCGAGACGACGGCGTCCGGGTTTACGCTGATGGAATCTATTCCGTTTCTGACGAGGAATTCTACGAGCTCTGGGTATACGCTGGGTGCTTGTCCGCATATGCTGGCGGTTACTCCGTTTCTGTGTGCTGCGTCTATTATCATTTTGATGGCTTTGAGTACTGCAGGGTCTCTCTCGTCGAAGTAGCCCATTCTTGCTAGTAGTCCGCTGTCTCTGTCTACTCCCAGTACCAGTTGGGTTAGGTCGTTGCTACCGATGCTGAATCCGTCTATTAATTTTGCGAACTCGTCTGCTAGTAGGACTGTGCTCGGTACTTCGACCATTATCCATACCTTGAAGTCCCTTCCTCTCTCGAGACCCTCGTCAGCCATTATTTGGAGGGCTTTTTTGAGCTCCCAGGTTGTCCTCACGAAGGGGAACATTACCCATACGTTCTTTAGGCCCCATTCGTCTCTGACCTTCTTTATTGCTCTGAGCTCGAGCCTGAATGCGGGCTCGAATTTTGGTGTTATATATCGTGATACTCCTCTCCATCCGATCATCGGGTTTCTCTCATCGATATCCTCGTATTTTTCGCCTCCTTTGAGGCGCCTGTATTCGTTGGATTTGAAGTCGCTGAATCTGACTACTACGGGTCTCGGATATATTGCTGATGCTACTTTGGCTATTCCTTCGGCTAGCTTGTCTACGAAGTAGACTCCTCTTCCCTGGTCTACTAGGTAGAGTGGGTGGTATCCTATCCAGCTTGAGATTATGAATTCTATTCTCATTAGGCCTATTCCGTCGAAGGGCAGGTTCTTGTATCTGTCGATTTCGTCTGGTTGTCCTAGGTTCATATAGATTTTAGTGGCGGTTACGGGATAGAGCTCCATTACTAGTTCAGCTGGGATGCCCGTTGGTCCTGCTTCTTCTTTTTCGGGCTTCTCTTCGATGACTTTCCCGCTATATACTACGCCTCTGCTACCGTCGACGGTGACGAGCATTCCGTCCTTTAGGACTTCTGTGGCGTTACCTGTGCCTACCACGGCCGGTATACCTAGCTCTCTTGCAACGATTGCTGCGTGAGCAGTCATTCCTCCTTCGTCAGTTACTATTGCTGCGGCCATTTTCATGTAGGGTACCCAGTCTGGATCTGTCATCTTTGTAACGAGTATGTCTCCTTTCTTCATTTTCTTGGCGGCTTCCTCGACGCTGAGAGCTACTTTGACTATTCCGGCGGCTTGTCCTGGGCTTGCGGGGACTCCGCGTACGAGTACTTCGCCTTTTTTGATCTGGGCTTCTTCTGTTTCTTGTGGTGTCTCTATCTTTCTCTTTTGGCTCCATACGGTTTCTGGTCTTGCCTGTACTAGGAAGAGGTTGTCTGGTGGCTCTATTTCGGAGTCTATTGCCCATTCTATGTCCATGTGGTGGCCGAAGTGTTGTTCTACTTTTAGGGCTACCTCGGCTAGCTTTCTGACTTCTTCGTCGCTTAGAGAGGGCTTGTCTGGTCTGATATCGTATTTTTCTATTATTGAGGCTATCTCTGGATACATTTTCTTTAGTTCTTCTAGCTCTTCTTGGGTTTCAGGTATTTTTATTTCGACGTTCTGGCGCCTCCTCGGATCGTAGAATAATGCCTTTGTCTTCGGTGAGATTCTCCTTTCGACGATTTCTAGGGTTTCTTTGTCTACGACGAAGGAGTCGGGTGTTACTTTTCCTCCTACTATGTATTCTCCGAGGCCCCAGATGCTTTCGATTACTATTTTTGACTCGTCGCCTGTTACGGGATGTAGTGTGAACATGACACCGCTACTCCTGCTGGATACCATTTTCTGTACTACTACGGCCATGTAGGCGTTCTCGTGGGAGACGTTGAGAGAGTCTCTATAGCTTAGGGCTCTCGCAGTCCATAGGCTTGCCCACGCCTTCTTTACGTGTTCGATTACCTCATCTACTCCCGATACGTTTAGGTATGTGTCTTGCTGGCCGGCGAAGCTCGCCTCCGGGAGGTCTTCCACGGTAGC
>WAOU01000040.1 GCA_015521095.1 Desulfurococcales archaeon
CTTCCACGATGAATGTCCACCCGTAGTCGTATTCGTGTTCCGTAGACCTTGAACAATCCTTATAACACTTATACTATCACAGCATACCGGTATAGGTTATAATTATAATTGTAAACTACTAGCTAATCATTATTGGGGAGAGGAAATGGTATTGTTCACTAATCCTCCTGTAATAGCAAAAAAGACCTTAGAAGAGTATACTGGAAAAGTAATAGTTGTACCAATAATGCAGAAAGATGAAAAGCCGGTTATAACGGAAACAGTTGAATCTCTGGATAAAAAACATGGTCTAGAACTGGAAAAATTAATAGAAACAGGTCTCCTCACAGGTAAGAAAGGAGAAACTATAGACGTATATCGTGGAGGCAAACGATTCATAGTTGCTGGTCTAGGAGGTAAGGATCTAGAAGATGCATCTCGCAGGGTTTTTGCAAAAATAATTAAACAATTAGTTGAAAAGGAGAAAGAAGTATACCTCGTACTAAACGATTTAGAGAATGACTCGGCGAGAGAGGCTGTAATCGGCGCCCTCCTAGGAGCATATAAACTAGAGCACTTCAAAAAAGAGAAGAAAAGAAAACTAGAGGCAATCTTTGTAGACAAGGATCTTCCAATATCTGAGATAACAGCGATAGTTGAAGGAATATATCTTGCACGAGACGTAGCGAATAGTCCTCCTAACGAGCTTTACCCAGAGAAGCTTTCACAATATGTTAGAGAACTATTTAGTAATATTGGTAATGTAGAGGTAGAAGTAAAGACCTACGAACAGTTAGTGGAAGAAGGATTTGGAGGAATAATTAACGTTGGAAAAGGAAGCGCTCACAAACCAGCACTAATCATAATACGATACAAGGGAGCAGACAGCAAGCCTCTAGCACTTGTAGGTAAAACCCTCGTATTTGACGCGGGAGGAATAAATCTAAAGCCAAGCCATTCAATTACGAGCATGAGGTTAGACAAAGCCGGTGGTGCAGCTGTTCTAGGAGCCACGTGGATAATAGCAAAAACAGGCCTACCAGTCAACTTGATAACACTGCTCCCAGCAGCGATAAACGTGCCAAGCGGGGAAAGTTATCTGCCTAGCGACGTCATAAAGATGTGGGATGGAACAAGAGTAGAAATCACTAACACTGATGCAGAGGGAAGACTCGTCCTAGCCGACGCGATAGCCTACGCCGCCAAGAAATACGATGCTGATCCAATAATAGAATTGTCCACACTTACAGGAGCGATTGTAGTCGCCCTAGGAGGCTTAATCGCAGGCCTATTCACGAGAGACGAAGAACTAAGAAAACTGATTGAGCAAGCATCTAAGAAGACAGGCGAAAAAGTATGGTACATGCCAATGGTTGACGAGTACAAGGTCTATATGACAAAGAACGCAAAGGTAGGAGATATAGATAACGCAGGAATGAGGTGGGGCGGAGCAATCTACGCTGCTCTCTTCCTAGAAAAATTCACGCACGGTAAGAGATTCGTACACCTAGACATAGCAGGGCCTGGAATAGGATTTGAAGCAGGTCCCGCGGCACCAGAGTATTGGCCTCAAGGACTAGGACCAGGTTTCGGAGCACGCCTAATATTCGAAGCCGTCAAGGCTCTGATAAAGTAGGGATGAATACGGCTAAGAAATGCTATGATTCACGATGAGGATCTCAACGTTATTATCTTTCCCATAATATCTACAGGGATGGTGGAAGATTATGGTAGAAGACATATTTAGTAAATGCAAGCCGGTTATCGGAGTTGTCCACTTACCGCCTTTGCCTGGATCATATGGTTATCGGAGGAGACCATACCCCTATCCTCATGGCAAAAAAATGGATATCGAGTCGATCATAGAATATGCTGTAAACGAGGCGTTAAAATACGAGAAAGCCGGGTTCGATGCTATTATAGTCGAGAACTATGGAGACAAGCCCTATAAGATGAGAGTCGGTGTCGGCGAGACAGCCGCTATGGCGCGAATAGTCTCCGAGGTCAAGAAAGCACTCTCCATACCAGTAGGAGTCAACATTCTTAGAAACAGTCCCTATGAAGCCCTATACGTAGCACATATCGCGGGCGCGTCATTTATACGTGTCAACTCGTTATGCGAGACGAGAGCATCTGTCGAAGGCCTAATAGAGCCCAGCGTTAAACAGCTAGCACAGGCCATAAGGGAACTCGATATCTACGATGACATTATGGAAGGAAAGATATCAATATTAGCAGACATAAACGTCAAACACAGCTATCCAATCTACGAGACCTACAATATAAAACTCACCGTAAGAGACTGCATCGACCGCGCGGGATTCCCCATAAAGTCAATGATAATAACTGGTCCCTCGACAGGGTATGCTCCCGAAGTAGAATACGTGGAAGAAATAGCAGGCATAATAAGAGAACATGGTGTCCGCGCCATTGTAGGCTCCGGTATAAGGCCGGAGAACATAGCGCGCTTCTGGAGGCTAGCTGACGGGTTCATTGTAGGTACAAGTGTGAAATTAGGTGAAGAAACAGAGAACGTGGTGAGCATCGAAAAAGCAAAGGATCTCGTTAGAATAATAGAAAGATATCGACAAACTTGGCCATGCTAGAATTCGCTTTAGTAATATCACATAATAGTATAGAGGACACGTATATTGTCTAGCTAGGTATGAAATGACGAGAAGAACCCGGACAATCAGAGGCCTCTCCCCTCTCAGGGTGGTTGGAGGCCTATGATGAGTCCTAGTCCAACCGATCTCAATTAGTCACTTCTAACTATCGAAGACCCCTCTACTGTTCGGCACTTCATTTAAAGATGACAGGGGTAATACCAGGGTTGCCCCATTACCTTTCATACAATAGCCAAGAATATGGTTGGGTGCGGTTCCCGTGGTAGATACTCTAGTTGATGCGGGTCCAGGAAAAATAGTACCTTTTGCAAGTCTAGACCCGGCAATAGACGAAATGCTAGCTTTCATCATAGTGTCAAGTGTCGACAAGACAGCAAAAATAGATCTCGTGGACTATGCCGTCGGCATATTTGACGACGTAATACTACCAGCAGTCAGACACAACCTGAAGGATGAGGCATTAGAGCTATTCGGTGTAACCTACATAGACATGTATGACCTCGTAGAATGCGTAGGCGGTAACAGTCTAGCAGAAACACTCGCATGGGCAAGCAGTGTTCTTACCGGCGACATGCCTGGAGAAAGGCCCGAGTCTCTCCATAGCTTCGCCAAGTGTGTAGAATGGCCAATATCACACGACGACGTAGCAGACGACTTAGTAGCCTCGGCAGTATTCTACCAGGTAGTAGCATCAATAAACATAATGCTCACCAGTATAGCCGCCGACCTCTAGACCTTCTAATCTATTCTATAGTTAGTTTGCTTTGTTGAAACTAATCTAGTGTTTACTCTGCATATAGTTTTATCAGGCAAGAGGTAAAGCACAATATCCTCGAATACTTCTAGCATTATTCTTGAGGAGAGTTGCTGGTAGGGGAAATAACGCCTGGCACATCGTTATCCCTCTGCGGGGCAAGAATAATTTATAGTGAGGACGGAGTTCTCAGAGCCTGCGATGAGTATAGATGCGAGGAAGTATACGTCGAAGGAGTAGTAGGTTATAGACCTGCCCCTCCCATACATTCACCGTTTAGAATAAGTGACGCAGTCTACATTGAATTTGATAAGAAGATACTTGTAAACCGTGGAGACGTAATCTGGGCACATGCTCCGCTAGAGATCGTATTATATCACAAAAATTCTATTCTGGCGAGATTAGCTCCCGGCAAGGTGAAATATACGCTAGTGGGTAACATGATTGAAGGAGTAATCGCACGATATGCCAAGTCTAAGGTGGCAAGAGGATTTCCTCTAGAGAATAAGGATCCATGCATGGCACACATAGCCTTCTACATTGCTCAAGGAGAAGATACGATTAGAGGGGTACCCTTTAACGCGGCCTACTCGCATCTCTATACCGATAATAAAGGAACTATTTTCTATTCTCTAGTGGAAGTGTATATCAAGGATACAATAATAGAATCGCGGACTACTTCGAAACCGCCGATGGAGGGCCTCGAGAGATTAAAACAAGTTAGAGCCGGAAGAACGGGGGTTTTCTCGTTGACAGCACCAGTTATAGCGGTTGAAAGGGGGTGGAAGTTATGGCCATCGCTCAAGGGCTAGAGTCGATTGGAGACCTAATAGCGGCCAATATTACCAAGATTGCATCAGCAATAGTCACTATAATTGTTGGAGTAATAGTGGCATACGTTGTTCGTAGCAGTATGAGGAGAACTATAGGGACAAGGATTCCTCCATATATTTATCGTCCGGTGGAGAACCTAGTCTTCTACAGTATACTAATACTGGCAGGTATACTCTCATTATACCCCTTTGGCCTGAGTCTTAGTAGCCTGTTAGTTGCTGGAGGGTTTGCAGGCATAATTGTTGGTCTCGCCGCGCAGAGTAGCCTGGGCAACATAATTAGTGGGGTATTCCTAGTCGTTGAGCAGCCATTACGGGTTGGAGACCCTGTGATGATCGGCGATATAGCGGGTGAAGTAGTAGATGTAAGGGTGCTAAGTACGCTTATCAGGACTTGGGACGGCTATCTCGTCAGAATACCCAATCAGACAGTATTTAACAGTATAATAACGAATTATTCTAGGACTAAGGCTAGACGGATAGATTTCATTGTTGGAGTACATTACAAGACTGATGTAGAGAAAGCGATAAAGACCATTAGAGAATACCTTGACTCTAATCCCTACTGCTTAGTGAATCCCTCACCAGAGGTGTTCGTAGATAGTTACGGGGACTCATCGGTAACCATTAGAATCAGGTGCTGGACACCTACAAAGCTCTGGTACCCTGCAAAGATAAAGTTGCAGACAGAGCTCAAACGTACTCTAGAAGAAAACGGCATCGTAATCCCTTATCCGCAACTAGATCTACATCTCAAATCAGTAGAGCCAGTCATAAGAATAGAGTTAAAAGAGCGAGAAGAAAAGAATCCCAAACGATAATAGTGCTTAGACGATGACCAGTATAGATGGCCGATGAAGAACGATGGGCAGTCTGAATTAGGTGTTGAACCATTGCAGTTCAGAGGCCCCATAATATATGCATCTGCAGACATACATAGTCCACACTACCTCCCCCTCTTCAAGAACTCCCTGAAAAAACATCCGGATTCCCCATGTTTATTCGTATTGGCCGGAGACATTGTAGATAAAGGAAAAATCAAGATGGCTAAACCTGTATTTAGAGCTATCCGGGAGAGTTACCCCGAGACAAGTATCGTGGCGGTTTTCGGCAACGAGGAATATATGGATAGAGAAGACAGGTTCATAAGAGAATATCCCGACATAATATGGTTGAGAGAGTCAGTATACTATACCATGTGCTCCGATTACAAAATCTCAATTGTCGGTTCAAGAGGATCGCTCAAAAGACCGACACGTTGGCAACGTAAAAACATCCCCGAAATAGAAGAGATCTATAGGAAGAGAGTAGCTGCTATAAAAGAATTATTAACTGAGGCAAGAGAAAAATCCGATATAGTTGTCCTGGTTACTCATTATGCTGTAACCAGGGCTACTATTATAGGAGAGCATCCAGCAATACATGATCAACTCTATGATCCAAGAATTGAGAAGATAATTAAGAAAATGCCTCCAGACATAGCAATTCACGGTCATGCTCATAAAGGAAGGCCTCAAGCGAGAATCAACAATACACCGGTCTATAATGTTGCTTTTCCCTTATTAAGGGACATAGCTGTGATAGATGTTTCACATAAGATTACTCTCCTCGATTTCCTTTAGAGTAGTAGGAAGGATCATGGATAACTAGTGGTTAATGATAATAAGACCCAAATATCATCTTTAGAGGGTTGGAGGGGTGGCCGAGAACGAAGACAAGCTATAAAGAAGTAGTATTCATATTCTCAGTATCATTTACCGTCCTGACGCTTCTAGGTATGATTATTGATCTAGGGCTGAGACTGTTCTTCAATACATATCTCTCCCTTATATCGATTCTCGCGCCATCCCTCATACTAGCTTCACTAATAACAGTACTTAGAAGATATATTGCCCGTCTCATCATAAAAATAGCGACCTATTTCATGAACAGTGTCGATAAGACCGGCATGAAGGAGGATAATGTCATCGACTTAGAGGATGATTATGAAGAGGAGCTGTTCGATATACTTGATGGATCTGAGTACATGTACATTGTCTGGTCTCTGATAAGCGAAGTAGCTAAGAATGTGTTGAGGAAGAACTATGACGTAGTCATAATTGTAACTGAAGACGGGTATCCGATAGGATATTATCCGCTAGATATCCTAGCAATGACCGACGGGGAATTTGAGGAAATAAGCCTTCCCGATAATAAGCCTGTCAAAGTAATAATTGACGAAGAAAACAATAGGGCGATGATAGTACTGAACTCGAAATCACTAATGGAGTTAGTTAGAGCCGCTAAGATTGATACAGAGGAGGAAGGCCAGAGCATAGCCATAAAATCACTCTCATCGCTTAGACTACTATACCTTATCGCCAAAGAAATATATCAAGCAGCAAACCCGTCAGCACCTAACGAAATAGTAGCCTATATCTCCTACAAAGCACTAAGAAAGCTTATAGATGGAGGAATAATTAGAATCGAGAAATCACTAGAGAATAAGTTGCCCTTCGAGTCGACAGAAACAAGGCTAAGAATCCTAAAACAAGTAGAAGAAGAGGAGTCCTTACTATCTAAGAACAAGAATTCTAGGCGCTAAAACCTAAAATAGGACATCTAAATAAGACATAGGATTGGGCGTGTAGGCTAAGACCCTTCAGTGGGGTCTTGGGCCCGTAGCTCAGCCTGGTAGAGCGCCCGGCTGATAACCGGGCGGTCGGGGGTTCGAATCCCCCCGGGCCCACCACGATTCTTATATGGTTTAGGGATATACCCATTACAGCTGTCGCTATACTCGTAGTGAACGTCGTTGTCGACGCTGCTACCACGATTATATCTGTATAACATATATATCTTGTATCAATATTATTAATAATATATGAATAGTTGTGGGTGATGGTATTGGTCATACACTCTATCGATAGATTGTTTACTTGTAGAAATCATATTTATTTAAAAACGAGAACTTCCTAGGTAATATAATTGAGTATATGTTTGTGGTGAGACAGTAGACGGTGATCCGGATTGGAGTGGGGAATATACCCAGCGGCTGCTGATAGGTTACTATCATTCATAGGTATAGCTGTTCACTGGAGCATACTCCAATATGTAGTAGGGCTACCACTACTAGCATTTGTCGCGGAACTACTTTACTTGAAGACGGGAGACCAGAAATGGCTAAAGATAGCTAAAACCCTTGTTAAGGGATTCATAATAGTTTTCGCTGTTGGAGCAGCTACCGGTACGGCCTCGGAATTTGGACTCGTACTATTATGGCCTAACCTAACACAAGCTGCAGGAAACTACATTTACTTCCCTCTCTACGCAGAGGTCTTCGCCTTCCTAATGGAGGTAGTATTCATATACATGCTCTGGTACGGCTGGGAGAAGCTACCAAAGAAAGTCCATGTAATAGTAATGCTATTCGCGCTAATAGGCCCATGGTTCTCAGCGGCAATGATCGTGTCAGTAAACTCATACATGGTTGCACCAACAGGCCTAGAACCAGCCTACGATCCAGCAACCGGCCAATGGCTCTTCGATCAAGGATATCCAAAACTACTCCTGGCAGTACCCACTGACTACGCTAACATACTGAACGTCACCCTTCTTCAACAGTTAGGAATGGAGGTAGTAGGCCAAGACGGAGAAGTCGTACTAGTAAAAATGCCTATACGTATCATAGAACGCCTCGTATACGAAGCGTGGCATGGTTACACAGTACAGGATAGTATACTAAAGCTAGTAATCAAACCAGAATACCTTAACCAAGACGTTCTAAACACACCAGTAATGGCTATACTAGACGCAATTCTAAGAGCAACAGTTAACTATGTGGGAGTGACGACAGTAACCTTCAAGAGCCCAGTCTATCTAGGAAGCATACTGCACGTAGTAGGAAGCGCTATCACAGTATCGTCATTCACTGTACTAGCCGCATACGCAATGAGAAAACTTCAACTAAGACGAAAAGGCGTAAATAACGGCGAATACTATGAATATGTCGACACCTTCTTCAAGTTTGCAGCGATATTCGCCCTAGTAGCAATAGTACTACAAGGCACTGTCTTTGGGCACTTGATGGGAACAGAAATCGCAGAGTACAACCCGGAGAAATTCGCCGCAATGGAGGGCACAAGCCAAAGTATATTCAGTATAAGTAGAGCATTTGGCCTCGAAAAACTAATGGCCTTCCTAGGATACGGATCCTTCGATGCTCACCTACCAAACTATGACGAGATACCCAAGGACTACTGTGTATGCAGCGTGACCCAAGACCAGGATCTAGCAAGAATAGGAGACTGCAGACCCCCGCTATTCCTACACTACGTTTACTATACAAAGATAGGCCTAGCCATACTATCAGGTCTCTTCATCCTAGGTGTAGCATACTATCTATTCGTGAAGAAGACCGAGCTCCCAGAGATACTTCTAAAACTAGCACTACCCTTCGCAATAATAATACAGGCAGTATCATGGATGGGATGGGTCGTTAGAGAAGTGGGAAGAAAACCATGGACCATATACGGTGTCATGACGCCAGACGTAGCCCACACCTTCAACCCGGCTCCAACATCGCTAGTAGCACTAGTAGCAGTATTCTTCATTGTGATACTAGGCATCCTAGCCTACGCTGTATGGAAATTCCTATGGTTACCCGGTAAAGAAGAGATAGGCATGGAGGTGAGCTAGAATGGATGGTTCCTCAATAGCAGTATTCTGGCTAGCATACACATTCGGAATACACATAATGCTCGTAAACATAGGTATAGCACTATCAATACTCGTACCATACCTAAAATACAGAGCTAAAAAGAACAATGATGAAGCACTACTCAACTTCTCATACAAGCTAATGAGATTCTATGCAGCAACCTATGGAGTAGCAGGAGTATACGCTACAGCGTTCACAGTATTCCTCCTAAGCTTCTATCCAAACTTCCTCGGAATCGCCGGTAACATAGCCCTTATGCCGTTTGCAATCGCGATACTCCTAATAGTTGTACACTTCACTGCAATAACAACATACTATTACGGATGGAACAGGCTCAGCGACAAAGCACACAACATAGCAGGAATATTCCTAGCTCTCTCAGCAGTACTAATACCACTAGGCTTCAGATCAGTATTTGCCTTCCTAAACACGCCCAAAGGATTATACTTTGACGGAACTGTTGCTAGGCTTAATCTCCTAGAAGCATTGTCAAATCCAACTTTATTGCCACTCTACTTGAAGAGCCTAGTTGCTTCACTAACAGCAGGATTAATACTAGTAACAGGCTATGCCGCCGTCAAATATTATAAGACAAGCGACGACCAGTATAGAAACGCTCTAAAGTCTATTGTTGACAGAGGAGTTCCATGGGCACTAGCAGGTCTTGGACTAATGCTAATACTTGGACTATGGTATGCACTATCCCTTCGCGTAGTAGAGTACAAGTTTAACAACATATTCGGTCCCCTAGGATGGAAAGTCGGAGACGGCACCGTTGCATTCAACCTATCATGGCTACTAATCATAAAGCTCATATTATATGTAGCCCAAGTATACCTAGTCTACGTCGCTTATACAAGCATAAAGAAAAGCGGCTTCTTATCGCGAAAAGAAGCAAGCAACCTATTATTCGCAGGCATGCTAGCACTCGTAACAATAGTCCTGGGAGAGTATCTCAACGCGTTTAGCCAGTATCCATACTTTATAGCAGACGTAACAGATCCAAAAGTCGTTCAAAGTATCCCTCCAGAGGTCCTACCATATCTAGCAAATGTACTAAATCTAACCAACGTAAATACCTTGGCAACCCTAACATCAGTACAAATACTCACTATAGGCTTCATGACATTCCTCTCCCTAGCAACGATCTACTTCTTCTACATATACTTCAAAGAAAAGTGATCAACTCTCTTTTTCCCCTCCTTCATCTCCTTGCTTATTAACCCATATCATTAAAACAATGTTACCATACTTATCTTAGAGAAATAAAGGAAAGTATCAAAACAACGAAAAATAATATAATCCCAATGTCGAGAATAAGAGAAGAGTGGATGGGCCGGTAGCTCAGCCTGGAAGAGCGCTCGGCTTGCACCCGAGAGGCCCCGGGTTCAAATCCCGGCCGGTCCACCATTCTCCTAATAATATCATTCCGAA
>WAOU01000041.1 GCA_015521095.1 Desulfurococcales archaeon
ACTACGGGGGCTCCTCTTCTTTCTGCTCCGAAGTGAGGGAATGCCTGTGCATATTTTCCCTCTAGGATAGCGGCGTCTACTAGGAGATTCGCCGCTGTAACAGCTCCTTGTCCTCCTCTACCATGGAATCTTATCTCAATCATCAAGAGGAAACATCTCCCTCCACTTGTTAATTGTGGAGGTCTAGATTTTAAAACTGTATATAAGTATCAATGACAATATACTGTTCAGCGACATATATGTTTCGGAGAACCATACATGTATTGTATCCAGAATAATACAGGAACAATCAACTCATGTAAAAGGGTGTAGCAATAATGAATAGTAGACCCTCCGAGCCAAGAGTAGGAGTCGGAGCACTAGTAATAGAGCCTGGAAAGATACTTCTTGTAAAGAGGAAATATCCTCCTTCTCGAGGAAAATGGAGTATTCCAGGGGGACATGTTGAGCTCGGAGAAAGCATCCTTGAAACAGCGAGGAGAGAGCTAAAAGAAGAAACAGGAGTAGAGGCCATACCTCTTGGAGTGGTAAACGTGGACGACTATATAGCATATGACGAAAGGGGAATACGCTATCACTACGTATTGGTAACTGTACTTCTCAAACCACTCACATATGATGTCAAGCCAGGTAGCGACGCTCTTGACGCCGGATTCTTTACGCTAGAGGAAGCGGAGAGCCTAGACCTAACCATCTCGACTCGAGGGCTACTAAGGAAACTCAGAGAAAAAGTAGTAGATCCAGAAGATAAGATACTAAAGGTCAATACATATAAAGTTGAATGTTCGGAGAATTGAGGCGATAATAATGGATACAGGAAATGATTATAGATTTATCATGGCAGAGTACGCTGTATCTAGACTAAAGCAGAGAGTAAGACAATGGGGAATGCCGTGGACCCTAAACAAGTCAAAAGCTCTCGAGATAATAGAATCACTAGAAAGAGACGTAAAGAAGCTAAGATATAGTTATCTTCCTCCAGAACTCCTCCTAGAATCAGAAACACTAAAAGAACTAACTTCTAAGAGCAAAGAACTAGCAACACTAGTTCTCCCTAAACAACAGGTAAAAATGGAGCAAAAACACCGACTCGCATTATCCGAGATAAAATGGGCTTTATCAATCCTCATAGGCCTACCCCATAGGATAAAACTTGGGACGACTAATCACCCAGTTTATGCAGTAGACGTCGTAGGAGTAGAAGTCACAAGAATAACTCCACTAGAAGGAACAGATAACCTGAAAGTCACGAGGGCCTCTACAGGAACCATTGTATTCACAATAGTAACAAACATACAAGACATAAAACCCGGAGAAGTAAGGGCCGCAGCCCTGCTTCCACCCATGGAATTCCACGGAGTTATAAGCGAAGCCATGTACTCGAGCGACCCTCTACCAAGAGAACTAATAGGAAGAAGAGTTCCGAGAAAATATCTAAGCGGAGAGTTATCCGGTAAAATACTATCCATCCTCGGGAAGAGATAATGGTAGAATAAGACTCCTCCTAACCTCGGCTAGTTTCTCAGAGATCTTCTCCTTAATCCCGATAAATGGACCTTTCTCCCCTCTTTCCAAGAAATCCACTACTACTCCAAGGACAGCCAGCATTCCCGCGAGGGATTCAACTATTTCTTCGAGTCTCTTAGCCGAGTTAGGACTCATGGGAACTATGTCTTCTTGTAATCCACTGGTTACACTATTCTGTATAGAGAACGGAGTAGCAAGACTCCTTATTTTTGAAGCAAGTGATGCTGTCGTATATTGGAGAATCATTAGGCCAACACTGCTATTTTCACCACTAAGGAAATCCGCTATACGGTTTAACTCTTTCCTCATAATCTGTGCTGTAAATCTATCTATTAAATTAGCCATATGGGCCCCAGCAAGTGCTGCTATATCGCATGCCGTCCCTGCTCTTATAGAATGGAAATTGCATGCATGATAGACTCGATCGTTTACAACAATAGGATTCTCAGTAGCTCCACATAGTTCCCTGTTAAGTAACGCGCCCGAATAATCCATTAGGTTCTTGACGGTGCCTAGTATCTGCGGGACACATCTAATGCTATAAGGTGCTTGAAGAAGATAATCCCTGTGTTGCTTTGAGACATTGTAGAGTTTCTCCGCTATCCCCTTTCCATCCTCGCAATGTTTCAATGATAGAACTTCCGGATAGAAATGCTCCGGGTTTACAGATATTAATGAAACTGCACTGGTGATTGTATCAAGTAGTAATTCATAGATTCTTTCCAGTGAGTGTAAAGCTAGCATACAGTAGGATGTGCTGAAAGCAGTATTATTTATCAGTGCTAGAGCCTCACCCGGCTCTAGATCTAATCTTGGTAGACCTAGATCCTTCAATATTTTACTACAGGGGATCCTCTTATTATCCACGAGTGCTTCTCCTTTACCGTAGAATATACATCTGAATGCCTCGGCAGAAGGTGCAAGATCACCGCTAGCACCTACACTCCCAGAAATGTGAACCACAGGAATAATATCGCGCTCCAAGGCTTCTGCTATTCTCTGTACCACTACGCTTCTTACAGGAGCAGGCCCCTTAGAAAGTTGAACAAGCCTAGTAGCATAGAAAGCACGGACAAGCTCCCTACTAGCAATATATGGACCTACACCCGCTGCATGTTCTTCGAGCACTATCTCTTCCCAGTTACTAGGGCATCCACTCGACTTAGAGTAGAGTTCACCAAGACCCGTACAGTATCCATAGACCCTGCGCTTATTAGCCTCCTCCAAATACGTTCTACGCGACTCCTCAAATCTCGCAAGAAGATATTCACTTATCTTTAAACTCTTCTTTGATAAAGCGATATCAACTATGTCTCTACGAGATAGACCACACTCGGTAAGAAGTAATCGCATACTATATCATCCTCCATGCTATCTACGGGAACGATATAGGATGCGAGATCGCCACTATGTTATCCTGGCCTGGCAAAGAACTTAGGTAGTCTTACGCCTCGTTGTCCTTTATAGGTTCCGCTGTAAGGTGAGGCTGGAATACCCATTTTGACCAGTACGAGGTGTAGGAATCTCTCTCCTGGATAAAGTTTTACTGGAAACTGTGATCCTATGACTTCTATTGTGAGTTCTCCTTCGAATCCTGCGTCGACAACTGTTGCAGGAACGTATATACCGGTGCGAGCCCATGTGCTTCTGAGGTTTACCAAGCCGGCAATATAAGAGGGTAGTCTGATGTATTCTAGTGTATGTAAGAGGACATGGGTCCTCGGAGGGATTATTATTTCGTCGGCTTCACGGCAGTCGTAGTAGTCGTTTGGATCTCCTGGATTACGCGGGTCAAGTATCTTATCAGTATCCTTCATGATGCAGAATGAGGAGCCGAGTCTTAGGTCGAGCCCGTTTTCACGTATTATTTCCTCGTCTAATGGTTCGATGCCGAGTTCTCCTGCTCGAAGTAGGATTCTTATCTCGTTATCGCTTAGGATCAAGATCCTGCACCGATACTAGGATTAGACATTGTCGGAATAAGAAGTCTTCTATTAATGCGTCTAAAGAGGATAACTATTTTAAACAGTTCAAGGCGTCAATAGGAGACGGTGATAAATAGATGATATTCAAGGTGCTCTGGAAGGACAGAAGATTTAAGGCTCTCACGCTTCTAGCGGCAGCACTAGCCTTTGTATTCGCTTTCATGACTGTATCATACGTGGCAAGCGCACAGACAGAGACCACAACAGCCACCTCAGACATATATGCAAAAGCACTAGGTAGCGCGCTAGCTGTTGGCCTAGCAGGTATCGGAGGAGGCTACGCAGTCGGTGTAGCAGGAGCAGCAGCTGTAAGCGCAGTTGCCGAGAACAGAGAAATCTCGGGTACAGTCCTACTCTACGTAGCTCTAGGAGAAGGAATTGCTATCTACGGTCTACTAGTAGCGCTAATGATAATATTCGTCCTCTAATCCATCAATACCTCAATAATATCAAAATAAGGCTGCGGTTTTTCTCGGAGCCTGAACGGTCAACGAAGACTACATTTAGAACCCTTATAGATATATCGTTGATACAGGCATGTTTCTTTCAAAGTACTTCTTGGGATTACTAAGCATATTTGAACCCGATAGACTCAATAAACACTAGTGGTGTATACAGTGCCATCCGAGCCACCTAGAGAAAAATGGACTAAAGAATATCCACGATGGTTTGACTGGATAATTGAAGAAGCCGAGATCTATGATTATGGCAGATATCCAGTTAAAGGCATGGGCGTATGGATGCCTTATGGATTCCAGATAAGGAGAAGAATAATTGAGCTAATCAGGGATCTACTAGACGCTAGGGGACACGAGGAAGTACTGTTCCCTATGCTTATACCCGAGATACTTCTGAGGCGTGAGACAGAGCACGTAAGGGGCTTCGAAGACGAGGTATACTGGGTAACTCACGGTGGACTCAAGCCCCTTGACGTAAAACTAGCTCTCCGACCAACAAGCGAGACGAGTATCACGTATATGGAAACTTTCTGGATAAAGAGCTACAAGCAACTACCAAAGAAATACTATCAGATAGTAAGCATCTTTAGATACGAGACAAAGGCCACGAGGCCAATGATACGGTTGAGAGAAGTCACGACCTTCAAGGAAGCACACACGGTACACGACAGTTTTGAAGACGCGGAGAGACAGGTCAGGGAAGCACTGGAAATATACCTTGAGTTCTTCGATCGCCTCGCTATACCATATATTGTGTCTAGGAGGCCTGAATGGGACAAGTTCGCAGGAGCCCTCTATACTATAGCGATAGACACCATAATGCCCGACGGAAGAACACTTCAAATAGGAACAGCACACAACCTAGGACAGAACTTTACGAAGGCATTCGATTTCAAAATACAGCTACAAGACGAGAGCCTAGACTATCCATGGCAGACAAGCTACGGAATAAGTGATAGAGTAGTAGCCACAGTAGTCTCAATCCACGGAGACGATAGAGGAACAGTCCTGCCACCAAACATAGCTCCAATACAAGTAGTAATAGTTCCTATACCGGCCAAAGACGAGGAATCGAAGAAACAAATCGATACACTACTAGACCAAGTAGTTAAGGCCTTGAAAGGAGCTGGTATAAGGGTAAAGGTAGACGATAGAGAAGAGATGCGTCCAGGAGCCAAATTCTTCTACTGGGAGACAAGAGGTGTACCAGTAAGAATAGAGATCGGCGCAAAAGAGGCCAAAGAGTCAAAACTCACACTAGTAAGGAGAGACACCCTTGAGAAGAAAACAATCGAGGCGGAAAACGTAGTAGTCGAGGTTCGCAAACTGTTCGACGAGATCTACAACAATCTCTACAAACGGGCATGGAATTATCTAAGACAACGTATCAAGAGAACAGACAACATTCAGGAAGCAAAAGACTGGATAAAAGACAGGAAAGGCGTAGTCGAACTACCATGGTGCGGCCACGAAGAATGCGCTCTAAAACTAGAAGAGGAACTGGAAGGTAAAGCACTCGGCACTCCCTGGCCGCTCGAATCGGCTCCAGAGACTGCTAAATGTCCCCTATGCGGTAGAAAAGCTATAACGTGGATGAGATACGCCAAGAGCTACTAGCATCCCTGAAAGCTAGGATTTAATAACTAATATCCATAATAGCGTAGGATGGGTAGGGAAGATGCCAAAGAAGAGGGAGAGCAGAGGAAGGAGAAAAGGTGCAAAGGGAAAAACAGGCACTATACAATGCGATAACTGCGGTAGACTTGTACCCGCCGACAAAGCAATATGTGTGACCCGAATGTACAGCCCGGTTGATAGGGCGTTAGCAGAGGAACTGGAGAAGAGAGGTGCAATAATAACAAGATACCCAGTAACAAAGTGCTACTGTGTATCATGTGCAATACACTATGGTATAATAAAGATAAGGCCCGAAAAAGAAAGAAAGCCCAAGAGATTCGAGCTGTAGGAACAGAATAGTAGTAAGTTCATCTCATAAAATTAGTCTCTCCGTAATTTCCCCCGTATATTTTCTCCACAGGATTCATATTCAAAAACGTAGAATTCATTACATGGGGATAAATCCCCTAGTGTATAATTCATAGTACAACATGGAGGATTCATAGTGGGCCTAGTAGATGTACTGACAGGCTTAAAGTTAATAACTGACAGGATGTATGCTGTGCAGGTAGATTTCGTGATCGCAGGCCCGATAAACTTATGGGCGAGAGGGTTATTGAAGAATCCCCGGCCTCTATACATTGTAATGGTATCCGACAAACACGATAACGTGGAGAGATCATTGAAAGCACTGAGGATAAGAGCCGCTGAAACAGAATGGCCTATAGAATACCAGCATATAGAATCCAATAGAATATTTTCCGGAGTTGTTGACAATGCATATAGAGTGGCACTAGTATCAGATCCCCTTAAGCTAGAAGCATTAGGAGAATATACTAGTGTAGAAAGCATAGCTAGAAGATCTAAAATAGTCCTGATAGAAGACAAACCCCTAAGACTTGCTCCCATATGGGTCGAACTAAATCTCCATGAGGGAGAAAATAATGGCTAGACATAAAAAGCTGAGGAGAGCTAGCGAATCGTACGCAGTATGGTTCCTGGAGGAGAACGGATACTCTGTCCTAGACATAAACAGGCCCCTCAGAATCAACGACATAGAGATATCCGACATAGATATAGTTGCCGAAAAAGACGGCGTAGTCTACGCAGTCGAAGTTAAAGCCGGACTAGCCGATGTTAACACTATTAGACAAGCAAAAGTAAATGCTGACCTTGCCGGATACAAGCCTATGGTCATAGCGAGAGGCATAGATGAAAAAGCACGCATTATATCCGATAAACTCGGCGTAGAGGTCATAGTCCTACCAGACATCCTATATGCAGGATTCGACGATCTCAAGCATGCAGTCAAGGAAGCAATATATGATTTCATCGAGGAATTCGTTGAACACGTTGACTGTAAGAATGCTACAAGTCAAATTGACATATTAACGAAACTGGCAGGTTCAAGCAATTTCAAGGATTTCGCAGAGAAACTAGGTCTATCCCTGGAAGAATCGGCTCGAGTTCTCTATAAGTTAAAGGAGCAAGGACTAATTCCTAAGGCAACATTCAGGAAAGCAAGATTCTATGCTAAAATACTAATAGTAATCTGCGGATCATTTAGACAATATAAAGAGAGATAATTATATTGTGCCCCGCCCCTGACACCGGCGCTCATATTGCCGAGGGCTCCTCGGATCCTTATATCGCGCCGGTTCATACAGCGGGGCTAGTGTGCCCTGGCCATTTATTATAAGTTAGTGGCAGGACCTAATTATTTCTAGTAATTCTGAATATAGTATTAGGACGCAGTGTCATTGAGATGAAGTGTAACAGTCTTCCTAGTTCTCTTCTTCCCGCTTGATGTGACTGTTACTTGCTCATGTTCGATTCCCGAAATCTTGGACTTATAATATTTAGATAGACTCTTAGCAAGTTTTAGCGCTGATCCTCTATCTGAGAAATATACGTTTATTTGTTTCTTTATTCGCACGAGATCTACGAACGATCTTGACAGACCGAGCTTCAAGATTTCCATATAGATGTTGTTCTCGAGTTTGTCTGGGTCATACTTACCTCTTATTTGTAGTACAGTATCGTATTCGCCGCTGACACGTACTTTACACAGAGGGCATATACTCGGTCTTAATCGAATCGTTATAATTTTGGTCTCTCTGACTGGTACATCGTCTATGTCTGCCTTTATGTGTAGGCTTATTTTTGTGGACCAGTTGGGCATGGTCTCGTACTCGATTCTTTCCAGTTTTATATTCTTCGCGTAACTACCTGTTCTCATTGCATGATCGATACTCCGTCTAACTATGTAATAGGCAATATTATTGACGGCTTCGTGAAACGAGTGTACCTGTATCCATTTACCTTTAATTCTAATACTGCCACAGTATCTACATATCTCGTATTCGTGTTTTTCCTCGATAGACAGAATCCCGTAATGCCTTACATAACATTCTGGACAGAGCCCTCTAACCACGACTTTGGTTTCGCGTCCACAGCTTGGGCATATCCTGGTCATTATCCCTACAACACCTTATACACTAGAATCACTCATAATACCTATGAAGAATAGAAGTACAACTATCCTGTAAATACGTTTGTAGTACAATCAGTCATATTCGCTGTTTAGTTTATTTACTAGTTTCTCAGCAGTTTTTATCGCCATATGATATAGTTTCTCTGATATGAGGCCCTCGTTATATGCGTTATCGAGCTCTTCTCTATCTATTATTTCGGCCGGCTTTCCGACTTTCTTTATTACATCAACAAGCAAATCGATGTATTTTATCCTTCCATGACCTATCTCGGGAGGAGTGTTAATGTTTGCATAGACTCCCAATAGGTCACCGTCCTTCGTATAATATTCGTGGATGAGATACCAGTTTCTTGTGTTTAGCTTGGTTACTGCCCTGTCGCCAGGTTCTTTCTCGAGGCCTAACCCGTCAAGGATGCCTGGCTTTGTGAATACTCGATCGAGCTCTACATCGATTGAATCATTAGTTACTCGTGCAGACACTAAGTTGAACGGTCCTAGTCTAATTGTTTTTCCATTTGGCTTGATATGATCAAATAATATGCCTCTATGTGACCTTTCGAGGAGGAAGTATGATATTGCAAGGCCGTTATCTGGAGAGGGTTTGCCAGTGAGTCTACTAGCGTTCTCGGCACAGTCCACGAGTAGGCTCTCGGTCTCCCCGAAACTTTTTAACGAGTGGTGGTAGGTAATTGTTGGTCTTGCTTCCTTCCTATATTCGTCTAAGATTAGCTTTGCCACGCTCGGAAGAGTTAAAAATCCTAGGAATTCTCCTTGCCTTATAACGCTTAGCTGTGAGGGCGTGTTTTCTACGAGATCTTGTATTTCTCTTGTTAGTCTCTTTATCTCCTCCTCTATTTCTGGTGGTTTTCCGAGCCTGCTATTGCTCCGGAAATGAACATGGTATTTGTCGAGATCAGCGGAGAATCCTGCAGTCATTAGGAGATCTGCTTTGAGGTCTGGGTCTTTGATATGCTCGCTAAAGCTTACACCGCTTCCGGGATAGGAGACTATTACATAATCTCCGACTAGTCTTAGGCCTGGCTTTGCGATGATTTTCCCGTCGGGACTATCATGTACAATGGTTATGTAGTAGTAGTTTCCAGGAGTTAGGTCATTACACTGGTCGCTTCTTACTATTATCTTCCTCTTATCGGGTAGTAGGTAGATGCATGTATTGTTTGTATGTTCTTGGAGCAGTGCTGATACTATGGTGTTGTTCCCGTATTTGCTTTTTTGTATTGTAACATACTCCAGCTCATTAATCAGTGTATTGAATACGGATTCTCCGGCTTTCCAAGGATAACCGAATACAAGTATTGTGTCTGGTTTATCTCCGAGACTCTTGACGGTAACATGAGCGGGAGCCTCTATTGCTGGGATGTCGAGTTTTTGCTGTAGAACCTTGCTCATGTCTGCAATAATGTATCCCTTCCTATGTAGCATTACTGTTAGAGCTGTTGCGTATATTCCTCTTATCCTAACCCTATAGACGCTCATTTCTTCGAACACCATTCCTACTCCTAGTCTCTAGATAATTGACACTATACATGATGTCTGGAGAGACCATTGTATAAACCTAGATATTCATAGATATTCACATCAGCATTCCTAATGGTTAATAAAATAATGGGATATTAGACTCGGAGACCTTAATCCCTGACTGTTTCAAGAATGCTTATTGCTTGCCAGATCTTAGTTCTAGCGTGGAACGGCATATTCGGATCTTGGCTTACCTCATCTAAGGCGCTTATCGCGTTTGCTGCCCTTACAGCTGGCGAGAGGCTAAGATCTCTAAGATACGTTAATGCATTGGCAGCAGCTCGACGTATGTTTCTAGGAACACCCGTATCGTTAACAATGCTTGCGAGAACCGCCATCGCCATTCTTATCTTTGCCTCATTATCTAGAGGTGCTTGTGCGCTCATTTCATTATCCCTCCATTTAACGCCACATTTAACTAGTCTAAGCGTTCACAATTAAGATTTTACTTTTCCCCACGTTCAAAACAGTATAAAAGAGTTATAATAAAAGAACCTGTAAAATTAAATCAGAGTGAATGAGATGAATATAGGCGCGGGAGTAGGGGATTGTCGAGACTAGTTATCAGGGAACTCTCGGATCCGTATGAGTTTATCGAGGCGGTAGAAGTTCAGAAAAGTGCGTGGAGAATGAACGATTATAGGGAGGCCGCTCCAGCACATTTACTCCGGGCTCTTGCAGACAATGGGGGGCTAGTCCTAGGCGCTTTTCTCGATAATAGACTTGTGGGAGTCTCGTATGGGTGGCCTGTATATAATGAATATTTCTACAGTCATGCAACAGGGGTAGCGTCTAACGTAAAGTATAAGGGTGTGGGTTTCGAACTGAAAGCCACTCAACGCGCGAGAATCCTCGAAAAATATAGCCTCGAAAAAGCGATGTGGACATTTGATCCATTACAGGGACTAAACTCTGTTTTTAACCTAGCCAAACTAGGCGCTATAGCCCGTATATACTTGCTCGACTACTATGGCGAGATACGGGATTCAATAAACATCGGTCTTGGAACCGACCGAGTCAAGATAGAATGGTACTTAACAAGCCGTAGAGTAGTCTCAAGACTCGAAAAACGCTGTAAGCCATCTCTTAGGAGACTCAATGATATGGAGCCAGTTATTTCAATAAAATACTCGTTTATAGACAGCATACCTATACCAGATGATATCATGCCTGTTTCAAAGCTGCTAGAAAGAGATATAGTAATAGTACCTATACCAAGAAATGTCTCATCTCTAAGAGAGCATTCTAGAGAACTGCCGTCAAAATGGAGGACGGCTACTAGAAAAGTTTATAAGACACTTATAGAAGAAGGCTATGTGCTAGTCGATTCTATAAGATCAGAGAAATCAGGAATAGTCTATAATATTTTATGGCGTGCGGATCTGCAGGATATACTAAGTGGAGAAGAGCCTTGGAGGGAATGCTAGCATTCTCTAAGCCTGGATTTTGCGTAGAGCGCTATAATTACTGCATAGTCTATTATTAGAATACCATAGGTCTCTATGACTGCTGCACTAGGCCATCCCACAAGTATTTCTACTAATAATGATACTGGAAATGCCAGTATACTAGCCCATAACGCGGACTTAACCAAATTATCTTTTATCTCCCTGTATATCCCGGACAATATGATTATCAGCGATATGTCTGCCTGGATAAAGAACCATGTAGATACGAACACGTGAGGACGCGTGCCCGAAGGATATACTCCTATTAGTGCTAGGAAGACTCCAGCAAGCACCATATAGGACCAGCCAACGAGCTCAATATTATTTAATGGACAACTCATGCATCCTAGGCTAAACAGTATTATCATAGCACCGACTATCATAAGCCCATAATTGTAGAGCCCAGGACAACAGCTATTAGATCCTCCGAAATCACTGAATGCGTCCTTAGTAAATACAAACCATGAACTGTTTAGGATCCATGACGAAATGATGACAATCCAAGCGGCTATTACAGCAATGAACCCCACAAAGCATAGCTTCCTGCCTATATTTTTAGGATTCATTCTCATACACCACGTATGTCCATACCAGGTAATATCCGTAGGAATCCCCTAGTAATAGGATATTTTTCGAAATAATAATATTCTGTGGAGCCAATAGACCCTATAAGTGGAGGCTCTTTGGTGCATGCACCTTGAAGATCCCGGGTAGACTAGGAAACCTTCTAAACGAATGCGGAAGACTACTACAAGTCGCGCTCGACTTCATAGATCCTTGGAAAGCATTAGAAACAGGGATTATATCGCTAGTAGGAAAACCAGTGATACTCGAGGCAGGTACACCGCTGATAAAATCATATGGCATGCAAAGCGTAAAGATGCTTGCAAGCATACCGGGCGTAAACGCAGTGGTTGCCGACACGAAAACAATGGATACAGGAAAACTAGAAACAGAACTAGCCGCGTCATACGGGGCAGACGTAGTCACTGTACTCTCTGTAGCACCCGACGAGACTATCAGATCCATGGTCGAGACCGGAGAAGACTTAGGCGTAGCTGTCTACGGAGACCTAATAGGGCACCCAGAACCTATCAAGAGAGCTGAACAACTCTGGGAGCTAGGAGTACACGTGGCCCTGTTCCATATCGGTATCGATCTCCAGGAGAAACTAGGTCTCTCTGCAGGAGAAAGAGTAGAAACAGTAAAAAGACTCAAAGAAGTTTTCCCAGGGCCAATAGCAGTAGCGGGAGGAATAAGACCAGAAGAAGTCTCCAGTCTCTCCGAGGCAGGAGCCGACATAATCATTATAGGAGGAGCAATAACTAAAGCAGAGAATCCGAGGAAAGCCGCGCTCGAAGCATACCAGCTCCTTGGATCGAGGTGCTCATAAAAAGATGACACAAGACTACGATCTCCAATCATATAAAGAGATAATAAGACATGTAAAAGAAGATTCATTAATTATCATACCAATCGGTAGCATAGAACAACATTGTGAAGCACCATTAGGCACAGACTCCATAATAATAGAACAAATAGCCAAACTTGTCTGTAGCTATCTAATGAACGAGTATAACGAGAAGTGCCTGGTTGCGCCGACGATCTACTATGGTCATAGTCCTGAATGGATCAAGTGTCCAGGCACAATATCCCTAAGGGCAGAAACATTCAAGATGCTTGTAGAAGATGTACTATACTCCCTGGTTTCCGCCGGGTTCAAGAGAATAATCTTATTAAATGGTCATGGAGGTAACTCTGGATTATTAGATGCTATTGCCAGGGAATTCTCAGCATACCTCTCTGATATAACTTTGCTCGTTATAGATTATTGGAGGCCCGCCGAGCTTAAACTAGGCCACTGCGACGAGATCGAGTCATCCTTCTTAAGAGAGGCACTGGGGAGGGACATCGACTGTGGCTGTACTAAGAGAATCGATCTAGGAAAAGGACACACTAGGTTCACGGCCACAGGAACCGATCCCTGCAGTGTAAAGCTAGTCGTTGAAGAAGAAAGCCAGCCTATAAGCCTAGAAGAGGTCGCTAGACGTATAGTTGGCGTAATAATAGACGCTCTTAAATATAAATAGGTGCAGCCTAAATGGCTAAGATCGTCATAATCTACGAGCCTGATCTTGAAGAAGCAGGCAAGACATTACAGGATCTACTTGATAGAGGAGCCTGGATATCGTTATACGGTAGCTGTATGGTTGAATACGAGGGTAGAGGCTACAGTAAAAGCACATGGGGAGATAAACACATTATGATCAAGCCCTCAGGAAGTATAATCATACATGGTTATAAAGGATTCAGACCAGAAAACTGGCAACCAGATAACAGCGTATTCACGATAGAGACAAGAGAATACTTAGTTATCAAAAGCATAAGGAAGAAACCACGAGAGACACTTATCGTGATATGCAGAAAGATACATGGGTTAATGGCTCTTGAAGACTTTGAGACAGGACAATTCGTAATGTATGTTGACGAACATGAAATAAGAGACTACCTGATAAAGAACCCAGAGATAATCGAGCCGGGCTTTCGTCCAGTCAAAAAAGAAAAACCCGTTGAACCAGGGTTCATAGACATATACGGTATGGATTCGTCAGGAATCCCTGTAGTGGTCGAGATAAAGCGCGTGAAGGCAAGTGTAGAGGCAGTGAAACAACTTGAGAAATATCTATTAGCTTTAGAGAAACATGGTATAAATGCAAGAGGTATACTAGTTGCTCCAGGATTCACGGAATCCGCTATAAAGGAGGCATACAGAGCAAGAATAAAGCTTGTGTCAATTGATCCTTTAGAGATCCGGAAGAGATTATCCAAGAAGGACTCGCATAGGCGTAGACTAACAGACTATCTCTAGATAATGCTAGGAAGTGTATTAACACTCGTATATCCAGACGTAAAACTTACCGAAGCCTCCACGTTTTTCTTTTTTCGCTTCAGCGTACTCCTCGAGTTCTTTAATAGAGAGTCCCTTTAGTTTCAACCATGTTCTAAGAGCTTCGTATAGATCAGCTGCTTCTTCTATATTCCTTGCCTTTAAGAGTTCATTTGCTTCTTCTATTATTTTCCGTAGAAGAAAATCTTCTATTTCGTTTTTATCGCGGAGGAACTTGATTTCGCCTCTAGAGATAATTTCAGGTATTTTGTCTCTAACTAGTTTAGTACATTTGTCCAATGTATCATCTCCACAGATATTTGTATCCTTATAGGAGTTGGGGGATGGTCTAGGTTATGTGGTATGTAGATATTGTTATTTTAGGAGTGCCTCTTCTGCTGCGACTTCTGGGTTGAAGCTGATATATTCTATCATGCTTCCTCTGATTAGTGCTTTTCCAATACGTGCCCTTATTGTTTTTCCATCGTCCTCTAGCAGTACTGTATCGTCGAGGACGAGGTTCATTGTGCTGTCTGTTGCTAGTAGAGTGCCCATGTATTCGCTTCCATCTTTTAGCCTAACGTATATCTGTTTCTTCATGTGTCTCCTGAGATATCCTAGCGGGTTTGGTCTATGTTGCTGGCTCATTGCCCTTTCACCGTCCCATGGCCTAATTGTTTATGAATGGATATTTATAATGTTATGTAATTACTCAACATGCTCAACTATGGAATCGAATAAATACCCGTCTCATATCATCTTCGCCTATAGTATTCTTTTAAGGATGTACTCTTCACAGATCCTATTGCTATTCTCGCAGAATTTGACGCCTTCAAGCTCAAGTAGCCTTCGCTTGAAATATGCTCCTCCAAGACTATAACCTCCTAATTCACCGTTGCTCCGAACAACCCTGTGACATGGGACGACTATTGGTTCGTCATTCATTTTTACAAGTATGCCAGCGACCCTGGGATGAACCCCTAGTATTTCTGCTAGGGCTTTATACGTAGTGACTTTCCCGGGCGGGATGAGAAGCAGTAACTGCTTTGTTAATTCAAGCAAATAATCTAGTTTCTTGGGCGTATCCAAGAAGAAGGACCCCTTCCATGACCTAGAAGGATTTTACAGGTTGCTCTGCTCCACAAGCCTCGCATACTAGTATCCAGGCCTTGCCCCGCTTCTCTAATCTTGTATCTATACTACCACATGTGGGGCATCTTACGTAGTTCTTTAGGAACAGGTCGAGGAACTTGGCGATTACTTTTCTCGACACCTTCACGTTTAGTACGAGTTGGCCACTATTGGGGTCATAGCTTCCTGCCGCGGCCAGTTCTCTCTGAAGATATCTTGCAACAAGCGTTGGATCACGTTTAAGCTTTATACTGATCTCTCTGAAGTTCCTTACTACCGTCTGGTTTCCTAGACGTATGATTTGGGGAGTTGGAAGAGTATAATCGGCAGTGCCGCTTTTAGGAGGAACCTTTTGATAGAGTCTCTCTAGTAGTGCTTCGTAATCGTAAAGTATCTTTTTCTCGTCGCTCACTTTCTTCACCTTTTTGTCTCTGTATAGTTTAAAGAATAATAACATATCCGTTGATATAGCCCTACTAGAATAGCTGGCCCTGAGAAACAAACCAGAAATACTAGTGGCGGCAGGGGAGCACGCTCTATGAAGAAAACCTACTATATCGAGACATATGGGTGTGCACTAGCCCAGTACGAGAGTCTAATGATGGAAGAGATACTTAGAAATAGAGGTTTTCAGAATCTAAACGATCCTTCAAGTGCAGAAGTAATAATTGTAAACACTTGTGCTGTTAGACTAGACACAGAGCAGAGAATAGTCGAGCGTTTAGAACAACTCCAAAGGATAAACCCGAGAGCAAAGCTAGTTGTTGCAGGATGCCTCGCGTCGGCTAGACCAGGTCTAATTAAGCGTGTTGCAAAAAAGGCTTCATTACTCTCGCCTCAAAACGCTTCTAGGATACTGGAAGCTGTAGAATCAAGGAATCCTGTCACATATATAACTAGGGAAAGGGATACTAGAGTCCACGCATATATGCCGGTTAAGGGTAGAATTGCAACCATAATGATCCAAGAGGGATGTAGAAACAAGTGCTCCTATTGTATAACAAAGCTAGCCAGGGGAGCCCCAAAGAGTTATCCTCCTAGACTAATCATAGAACAGGTTAAAAGATCAGTCGAAAAAGGAGCATTAGAGATCAGGCTCACTGGCACTGATACAGGGGCATATGGTGTAGATCTGCCCGGCAAGATTAATGTAGCGGATCTAGTAAACATGATTCTCGACAAAGTTCCCGGCGAGTATTTCATAAGAATAGGAATGATGACTCCAGAAGAAGCGATAAGAATAATTGACGATCTTATAGAAGCATATAGAGATAATCGTGTATTCAAGTTCTTCCATATACCGGTTCAGTCAGGATCCAATAAGGTTCTACGTATAATGGGAAGAAGATATACGAGGGAAGAATACGAGGATCTCCATAAATCTATTAAGAAGCATTATCCAGATTCGTTGTTTGCTACGGACATAATAGTTGGTCATCCCGGAGAAACTGACGAGGACTTCCAGGAGACAATAGAGCTCGTCAGGAAACTTAGGTTTGAAAGAGTACATCTAGCACAATATAGTATAAGACCGCATACCAAGGCTGCATCCATGAGACAGGTGTCTGACCGAGTAAAGAAAGAGAGAAGCACGGTTTTGACTAAACTAATTGAAGCTATAGGAAACGAGATTTACGGTAGCTATGTAGGAAAGATCGTTGATGCATTTATTGTATCGAAATCTTTTAGAGGAGACAAGTTTACTGCCCGGATGCATAATTATTTCCCAGTAGTTGTCAACTATAGTAATGGAGAGCCACCAAGGAAGCCTGTTAAAGTAAAAATAATAGACAATTCATTCTTCGATCTACGTGGAAAAATATTATGAATACACTACTCTTCTTCCTCCCACTCATCTATCTCCTCTTCCTCTTCCCAGAGCTCTTCTTCCTCTATTTCCTCCAGTTCTTCCTCGTCAAGTTCTTCTAAAAGTTCTTCTTCGTAATCGTCTTCTTCCCAGAATTCTTCCTCTTCAAGCTCGAATTCTTCCTCCTCTTCCCAGAATATTATCATTATTATCACCCTTCATACAACTATATTTCTCCTGCCTCCAGATACCATCTATCATACTGGAGAGGTTAAAAAGATAGAGGCGTTAAACGCCATGATAGAAGAATACGTTTACGATTTCAAGCCACGGTGCGCCATTGTTATGGCTCCTTGGGAGTTAGAACGTCTTAGGTACACGGTCGAGAAAAGTGAAGCAGTTATGAAGGCAGGCCATGGATACATGAATATAGGAATAAAGAGGGCTGACAAATATGTGGAGGTTAGAGTCCTAGATGGGACATGTAAAGGTTATGTTGTTAGAATAGATCCCAGTGTATTTGAGAAAACGGAAATCGATCAGAAGAAAATGTATGTTGTCTCAGATGAGAATGTTTCTGTTGTGGAGATCAGGTCCGGGAAGTACTATAAACTACTGCCTACTGTCCCAACGAGCTATCCTTCCTTAGAGATATCAGGGATACACATGCACAGGATATGGAATTCGGATCCAAAACAAGACACTATACAGAAAATACGTGCTGCCAGGATAAGGAGAAACGACATAGTACTCGATACTTGTATGGGGCTTGGATATACAGCGATTTGGAGCGCCAAGCGAGGAGCACACCGTGTTTACACAGTGGAGATTGATCCAAATGTTATAGGTATCGCTAAACAGAATCCCTGGAGCTGGGAGCTGGATCGGGACAATATCACGACTATTAAAGGCGATGTTACTAGACTTATACGCGAGTTTCCCGATAATTTCTTTGATAAAGTTATCCACGATCCTCCAAGGATATCTGCGGAGACAGGAGACCTGTATGGTAGCGAATTCTACCGAGAGTTGTACAGGGTACTGAAACCGGGAGGGGTCTTGTTCCATTATACGGGGAACCCTGGGAAAAAGAGGAAAGGGAACTTCCCGGGCCGAGTAGCGTCTAGGTTAAAGAACGCGGGCTTTTCAAAGGTTCTGATTAGGGTGGAAGAGGCGTTGGGAGTAGTTGCATTTAAGGAGTAATGGAGGAAGGATGGTGGTTAGTATTAGTAGGCTCCATGTTGCTTAGTCCATTCCTCGTAGAGTCTTAGCATGTTCTTGTCTACGCTGGGTTTCCGCTTCTTCAGCACTTCTTCGAAGTCTCTCATGGAAACAGGTCTTGGACCCTTACCTGTCTTGAAGTATTCTCTTATCGTTCGAAGGTGGGCGTCGGTCACAATATCCTTTATGTCGCTGGCACTATAGCCTTCTAGTTCCTCGGCTAATTTCTCTATATCTACGTCATCTGCTAAGTGGAGTTTGCCTGTGAGCATTTTGAGTAGTTGTATTCTTGCCTCCTTGTCGGGTAGTGGAACGTATATTCTCTTCTGGAATCTTCTAATGAAGGGCTCGTCTAGTTTCCATGGCTTGTTGGTTGCTCCTATCACATACACGTGTATTTTTGATCCCTTGTCCTGGAGTCCGTCCATTTCTTTTAAGAACTGGTTTCTTACTCTTACTTCTCCTCCTACCTCGGTCGAGTGTACTCCGAGTAGAGCGTCTATTTCGTCGATGAATATTATTACTGGTGTTCCCTCGCCGGCTTTCTTCCGGGCGTATCTGAAGAGTTTTTTGACGTTTTTCTCTCCTTCACCTAGCCACTTGCTCATGATACCTGCGGCATCCACATATAGGAACTCTCCGTCTACTTCGTTTGCTACAGCGGCAGCTAGCATTGTTTTTCCTGTTCCTGGCGGTCCGTATAGTAGTATTCCTCTTGGCCATCCAAGTGGGAATAGGTCTGGTTCCTTTATTGGGTATATTATTGATTCTCTTATTGCTTCCTTGGCGTGTTCTAGTCCTGCTATGTCTTCAAATCGTATTGATGCGCGTGCTCCTACCTCTACGAAATCGGGTAGCTCTGGGTTATCGTTGTTGCCGGGGGGAGTTGGTCCTGGTTTGAATTCTACTCGGTATTCTTCGTCTTCTTGTGTGCTGATCATGACCATTCGTTTCTCCATTTTCTTTTTCTTGACATAGAGTCTCTGTAGCTCTCTTCTATAGATGTGGATCATTGGATAGTCTGGGAAGTTCCTAACGATGTTTTCTAGTATTTGTATTGCTTTCTTGAGTTTCTCGTATGCTATATCATAGTCGCCGTTCTTTTCTGCCTGTATGTATGCTCTTAGGTATTTTCTATAGTGTGTGCTGAGTTCGTTTACCGCGTGGAACACTTTTCTTCACCCCGGCCCGGCCAGTATTCTCTGTTTTTGTATTAGGCCGGGGTAGCTTCGGCGCCAGCCTTGTTCTTGGTTACTGTTATTACACCCTTAGACGCTAGCCTGTAGAGTACTTCCTTTACAACTTTTGGTGAGACGCCAAGGTCTCTGGCCGCGGCTTTTAGGCTGATAACGCCGTTTCTAACCTTTATGTAGTCTATTAGTTTAGCTTCTAGTTCTTCGTAGTCTATTGTCTTCGGGACCTCGGGTACGAGAGCCTCACTCTCTATGTGAGCTTCTTCCATGGCCTGCTTGATTAGGTCTCGTACCTCGTTGTCGAATTCAGTTATGCTTAGTTTGCTAGGCATGGTATCTGCTAGGGCTGAAGTGCTCCTGTAGATTTGTGATACGACGTCTCTTGTTGAGTATAGTGTAGCCACGAATTCTGGGCTTACGCTCTCGATGTATTCTCCTAGACCCCTGAGTATTGGGTCCATGTATCTGGCTATGGCAGTCACATTGTCGAGAGTCCTTGCTGTCTCCAGCCTGCTCTCCATGATTGAGAGCAGTTTAATATACGCGATTATTCCCTTGAGTACTTTCTTCTTGAGTACAATATCAGCAGCTATGGTCTCAGCAGTGTCTTTATCGTTGTTCTTTAATGCTATTATCATGCTCTCCTTTAACCTGTGGAGGTCGTCGACAAGCTTCCTCTTTAGGCGGTCTAGCTCTTCTTGGCTCATTTTAAGTCTTGTAAGTAACTCTGTGAACGCCGGAGAGTCCTGTGCTAGGAAGCTCGGGACTCCCGGCTCTTCAACCTCGCCCCATACTTCGCCCCAGTCTTTTGCCGCTGGTCTTGAGAATATTCTTCTTATTACGTCTACTACCATTGTAATATGGCACCTCCTAAAGCCTCCGAGTATATCATTATAGGCCGTATATAGGTAATGGGAGTGAGCCCCCGTAACACCGAGTAAATACTTAAGGATCCCATTAGAGACCCACTCCTTAAGCCAGGGAAAACAATATAAACCTGTTCAAGAACATGAATCTACATGCCTGGCCCGGCCATAGCGGCCGGGTAACACCCGGACTCGTATCGAACCCGGAAGTTAAGCCGGCCGCGTTGGGGTTCCCAGTGGGGTCCGAGAGGCCCTGCAGGGGCCCCAAGCCGGGGCCAGGCATTACGTCTTCTCATCCATTACATAATACCACGATGAGTTAACCACGTGATTATAGGTAGAGCAGTGTGCTATGTTTGTAGAGAATACATGCTAATTATACTCTAATATTTAAAGTGTGGAAACAATTGTTTCTTGTATAATTGGTGCACTAATAATGAGCGGAGATAAATCGCTCATTAAAGAATATACAGGAGCAGGCTCATCTAGAAGCTGGACACCAATAGACTTCGCGTATCTCGCGGTTGTAGCAGTTATCTCGGCAATAATATTCTATGCTGCATGGTACGTGTATGACGCTGCAAAAGCCATAGGTGGGCCAATCTTCGCGAGAATGATCTCATACGGCTTATGGTTTATAGGAGCGCCCTTTGCAGCTACACTAATAAAGAAGCCATTTTCTGGATTCCTGGGTGAGACGCTAGGAGCGTTGATTGAGTCTTTTATTCCGACTGCAGGGGGGTTCACTAATCTCGTCTATGGAGCAGTCCAAGGATTGATGAGCGAGATAATATATGCCGTTACGGGATGGAAAAGATATGATGAAAAAGTAGCGGCGCTCGCGGGGGCAGCCGCAGGGCCGGCAGCCGTTGCGTTAGACGCTATACTATTCGATGCGATTGCTACAACCGGTGTAGTACTAGCCTGGATAATAGCCGCGGTAATAAGCGGTGCAATATATGGATATATAGTGGCCAGAGTAGTAAAAGCTGTAGCATGAGGCGACCCTCATATGGGGTCCATAACACAAATCCTTTTCAGAGACTCAGAATATATATGGAGAAAGATACTCGAGCACCCGTTCGTCAAGGAATTATTTACAGGGTCTCTAAGCCTAGAGAAGTTCAAGTATTATGTAATGCAGGACTATAATTATCTAATAGCGATGATGAAGACTTTCTCTATTATTGCTTCAAAGGCAGAATACGAAGTTGCGAAACTAGCACTAGAAATAGCCCATCAAGACGCTACAATAGAAATGGAGAACTATAAAGAACTGTTAAACGAGCTCGGATTAAATCTAAAAGATGTTATAAGAAGAGAACCCGCCCCCACAAACATATCCTATACCAGCTACATGATTTCAACAGCTCTACTAGAACCCCCGATATATGGCTTAACAGTTACACTTCCCTGTTTCTGGTCATACCAGTACATCGCAGAAAATTATTTGAAAGAAATCGAATCTATAAATAACCAACTATACAGAAAGTGGGCTCTAACTTACGTTTCCAAAGAATACAAAGAACTAGTCACTAGTCTCAGAGAGATAATAGATAAACTATATGAATCAAAGGGAGCAGATCTAGAAAAAATGAAACAAATATTTAAAACAGCCAGCAGATTTGAATACATGTTCTGGGACATGGCCTATAGAATGGAAAAATGGCCCCTCTAACAAGGATCTTAAACACTGGATAATGTAATCATTGTCTTTTAAAGAATGATACTACGCCTAGCAGTATGACGATAGCAATGCCGATCATGACATAAAGGGTATTGTTCGACTTTGATATAGTAGTTATAGTGGTTATAGTATTTGCGGTTTCCTCATAAGTGGTCATTGTATGCGAACCTGAGATAATCGTGTCAGAAGCTCCTGTACAAGCACATTCTAGCCTGGATAGAGTATAATTTTGTGTAATGTTATGGCCTCTACAGTATAGATTTACGGGAGTATCGCTTGGAATTCCTAGTGATAGAAGAGCATTTGACAACACTCTTATGGTATCGTTACAGGTTCGGATTTCAGTAGTGACACTGGGCAGCTCTATCTCCAGAAAGCTCTCATTTTTCTCAATAGATAGTTCACTATTGTCGCATAATAATAGGTTCTTGAGCTGTGATGATTCGACTTCTCCACTATAATCAAGGCCTAATAGGATAGGTATTCTTGTTCCAGAGAGCATACCTATATGGCCGACGAATTTAAGAGCAGAGAGATAATCATTGATAGTCCTGAACTCACCATATATCGTGTCATTAACTGTTATCAAAACTGTTCCGTTCGAGAGGATCATAGCCTCTTCTCCGCTTCCGCCGGTGATATTAGGTGGTGTAGTAGGCCATGCGTATAATGATGCGTTGGTCAATATAATATAGTATGTGTTATTAATTTTCCTTGCCTCGACCTTAGTAATCCTAACATTAAAGATATTCTCGAGTTGTTCAACAAATAGTGATATCTGTGAGGAATTCGATAGATACTCGTCTACAGTTTTAAAGTATCCTCCGAAACCAGTGATGTGTAATTCAGACTGAAGAACGACATTATATAAGTTGCCGGTTATATTGTAATGTCCTTCTACAATGATATGGGATGATGAATTTGCGAGACTCAGATATATTACGCCTTTCTCTCTATATTGTGATCCTGCCGCAAATTCATAATTAATATTATATTCTATGTTAGTGTCATTTGCTAGAACTGCTATGAAGTCATGGCTAAATACTAGATTGCCATTAAATACAAGAGTATTGTTTTCTACACTAGATGTAACCATGATAGAGGAATTATCTAGCATTGTCAATAGGAACGGATTAATTCCGAGCCTAACGACGGGCCTTACACAATCATTCTCTAAGTATAATTTTACGGTATAATTACTTGGAGTAAGCATAGTCGATACGATGCCGCCTATAGAGGGGAACTGGAATCCATCAATTGGAGAAGATTGGGAATTAGTAGTTATAGAGGTTGCTGGGACAAGACTTAAAGACATTAGTAGCATTATCATTAATGGGCCTAGATTTTTTGTCATTCCGCATATGCCCCTTGACTCATATATGGTATCGGGAACCGATAATTGTTTCTAGGCTATATCTCGGCGTTATTCGTATCTGTTACTAGTATAAAGTACTTCCAAATTAAGATATTTAAAGAACCTGTTTCTATAACCACTTGAAGTATTCGTGTAACCTGCCTCATGCAAATTACAATTTAGCTATCTCAAACTAGAGGATCGAAGAAGTAGGTGGATGCAACATGGCCACTGATAATACCGTAATGGAACAGGAAAAGTTACCCGAGCACATTTCGGTATTCACGGTTATGGCTAGAAGAGCACGCAGAGGAAAAGTTCATCTAATAGTTTTAACTATGGCAATATTCATGGCGTTCCTAGAGATATTCTATATCATGAACTTCCACGGAACACTGGTTAACTTTATAGAAGGTCTAGGACTCACATCACTAGCGGAGTTCATCAACAGAAGTCTCTATCTAGACTTAAACATATCGCTGATACTGGTTATGGCAATACTAGTTGCAGTGGGATTCCTAATATATCCGGCTAAAAGACCGCCGACAAAAGCAACTGAAGAACAATTAAGGGAATTTATGAGGAAATACGTGGATAGAATACCTCTATATGACTATATACTAGCCGCCATAGGCTTCATTGTTATCGCATATAATGCATGGTTACAGCCCTACGTTGTCGCCAACGAGGGAAGCATTCCCGAAAACCTAACAGGGATATCAATAATCATGGCTATCCTAGGCTTTATCATGGTAATAGAAGTAACAAGGAGAGCAGTAGGTCCATGGATGATATTCGTGATGATAGTTTTCCTACTGTACTACCTTAACTTCTACCGATTCGACGCGCTAAAATGGGCTACAGACATGTTCTATGCCAGAGAGGGACTATTCAATATACCATACACAGTCATGGCAATGTATGTGTTCGCATTCCTATTCTTCGGCAACTTCCTCGAACAAATAGGAATAGGAAACTACATAACTAGGCTAATGCTAGGCCTATTTGGTAAAAAGCCAGGCGGGCCTGCAAAGGTCTCAATAGTTAGTAGCGGATTCATGGGAATGCTATCTGGAAGCAGTGTCGCAAACGTATTCACAACAGGAGTTTTCACAATACCTCTAATGAAGAAAAGCGGATTCCCACCAGAAGTCGCAGGAGCAGTAGAAGCAAGCGCTAGCACCGGAGGACAAATAATGCCTCCAATAATGGGGGCAGCAGCATTCATCATGGCAAGCTATCTAGGTAGACCATACGGAGACATAGTAATCGCCGGCTTCCTCCCGGCATTCATCTACTTCGCCAGCCTATACTACTTCGTAGACCTCGAAGCAAAACGAAGAAGCCTTAAAGGCCTAACAGAGGTTCCCGACGTAAAGCCAATGCTTAGAAAACTATATCTATTATCGCCGGTAGCCCTGATAGTCTATCTCCTAGTGATAAGACTTCCACCTCAACACGCAGTAGTCGCTAGCCTGAGCCTAGCATTGATAGCGGCAGTATGGGCGACTGACTTCCTAAAGCTCTCTACGAAGATAACATACACTATAACGGGCATAGCATTATACATTATAGGTTACCTAGTGGGACTAAACAATTTAGCCACAGCGTATTTCGGCGGAATATCACTTCTTCTACTAACTTTCATACTCTATCTTGTCCCAGCTCTAAGACCGTTCTCACAAGTAATAATAAGAAGCATAGAGCAAGCAGTGAGAAACAGTATTCCGGTATTCATGGCTGCAGCTATGGCTGGCGTAATACAAGGAAGCCTAACTCTAACAGGTCTAAGCACAAGGCTAGGGGAGACACTAATAGCAATCGCACATAACAATATCTATCTCCTACTAATATTCGCTGGACTCATAAGCATACTAGTAGGAATGGGAGTGCCTACTACTGCAAACTATGTTATAACAAGCCTGATAAGCGCCACAGCAATTATGACAGCTGCACAGACAATGCTAGGAATACCCGCGGCAGCGGCACTACTAGCAGCGAACATGTTCGTATTCTACTATGGTATACTCGCTGACGTAACACCACCTGTAGCCCTAGCGGCTTTCGCCGGTGCAACAGTAGCTAGAGCCGATTTCTGGAAGACAGCGGTAAACGCTACTAGGATGGCCTTTGCCAAATACGTTCTACCATTCATATTCGCGGTTAACCCTGCGATGCTCATAATACCGATAATGGAGGGAGAAGCAACCGTGGGCCAGCTTATCTACGCCATCATAGCCACCATAGGAGTAATAATCTCTGCAAGCGCCGGATTCGCGGGATATCTAGGAGGCCATATAAGGAGGAACTGGCTTAGAGTATTATTAGCCGTAGTAGGAATACTAGCAGTGACAACAAACCTATACTTAGTGATAGCGACATACGTACTCTCAATAATAACCTATCTGCTGGCTAGGAAGGGCCTTGCTTAATACAAATTCTCTAAACCTGTATTAATTATTTTCTAAAAAACTAAATAGTATAAGATATTGGTCTTATTGTGCGTTGCTACACTTCCCTTCTAGATTATCATTCTTTGGATATTCTGAGTAGAGAGACAATTATTGCAATAGCTAAAAGAACCAGGACTACATATATTACTACCTTGATTACAACCAGTAATATATCAAACGCAATGCCGGTCAGTAATCCCCATATAATTGCTTCAGGTAGACTCCTCTTATTATACGTAAGAAGGAATCCTATAATGAACCCTAGTAGAAAAACAAACGATATACTAAACATCCTCTTGCACCCATAATATTAAGTGTTTATCGAAAGATATTTTGAGTAATTATATAAAGTAGGGAAAAAACCTGTAATAGGTTCTTGTTAATCCATAATTATGTCATCTAGATTATATTTTTAGGCCGAAGAGTTGTCTCACGAGTTGTCTGACTATAGTTAGTCTCTGTATCTCGTTGGTTCCCTCGTAGATGGTTGTTATTACTGCGTCTCTTAGGTAGCGTGCTACTCCGGTTTCTTCGTCTACTCCTATTCCGCCATGTATCTGTATTGCTTGTCTTGCGATCCATTCTGCTGACTCGGTTGCAAATGCCTTGGCTAAGCTGCTTGCTATCACGAATTCTCTGCGGCCCTCATCGGCTAGTGTGGCTGCCCAGTATGTTAAGAGTCTTGCTGCTTCTAGTTTCATGTACATGTCTGCTAGTTTCTGTATTATCATTTCGAATTCTATTAGCCTCTTTCCGAAGGCTTCTCTCTGTAGAGCGTAGTTTACTGCTGCTTCGAATGTTGCCTGTGCTATACCGACTGCTTGCGCTGCAATGCCTATTCTTGTATAGTCGTATGTCGTTACTATTACTTTGAATCCTTCGTTTTCTGGGCCTACTAGGTTTTCTGCTGGTACTTTCACCTCGTCTAGGATTACTTCATATGGTTGTTCTCCTCTCATTCCTATTACGTTGAATCTCTGGCCGATCTTTAGTCCGGGAGTATCTTTTTCTACTACGAATACGCTTATTCCCCACCAGCGCTTGTCTGGTTTCGGTGGGCTTGTCCTGGCCGATACTACGAAGAAGTCTGCTTTTTCTGCTCCGCTTATGAATATCTTTCTGCCTGTGATAATGTAGTGGTCGTTTTCTTTCTTTGCCTTGGTCTGTATGCCTGCGACGTCGCTTCCTGCTCCTGGCTCGGTGTTGGCGTGTGCTCCGAATGCTCTGCCCTCGGCTATTGGAACTATGTATTTCTTCTTCTGTTCCTCTGTTCCGAACTTTAGTATCGGGATGCCGAATAGGTGGTTTACTCCAATAGCGACTGCTAGGCTTGGCACTGCTCTTGCTACTTCTTCTGTTAGTATTGCTTGTAGGAGTTGTCCTCCTCCCTGGCCTCCGTACTCCTCGGGTATTCCTACTCCGAAGAATCCTTGGCGTGCGAATTCTTCGAAGATTTCTTGTGGTATCTCGTTTGTTTTCTCGATTTCCTGCCACTTTGGTAGCACTTTTGCCTCTATTACTTCTCTTACTGCTTTTCTAAAGAGTTCGTGTTCGTCGTCTATTTTTATTTGGAAGTCCTGCACACTCTGGAATGGGAATACCATTTTCCATTCTCCTCCTTTACAACGATTTCTGGTTACAGTTGTTCTTAGTCGTATTGTAGAATATATAGTCACGGGGAAAAGACCATGAGTCCTAAAAACGGTATATATTTGTTAGGAAAAAGATACTATTTAAACCTAAGCCTCTTCTACTTCTACTTCCTCTACTTCTATTTCCTCTAATACTTCTTCTCCTTCCATACCAGCCATTGTGCTCGACACTATCTCGATTATGCTTGCAAGTAGTAGACCTATCGCGCCGACAACAATGAAGAATGCGGCTATAAGATAGATAGTTACAGGGGTGCTCACGGTTCCAGTTGATATGAACTGGAATATGCTTAGTTTCTCGAAGTGTGTTGTCCAGCTGGTCGCGAAGAGGCTCCATCCGATTCCACTTAGCAGGAACGATATTGCATATAGGAGGTAGTCCCGTGTTCTTGTCTCTAGATATACTATCGCTGTTCCTATGGTTGTAATAGCGAATGCTATTATTATGCTGGCTCCTCTAAGGAGACTGCCTGTATCTCTGTATGCTAGGCTCTTTACCACGTCTTCGTCTATTATTAGTGCTGATACTGACTTGTTAAGATAGTATATTCCTAGAATCCCTATGAGGAACACAATGACTGGAGCAACAACGGCTTTCTTGCTCTCTAAACCAGCCATAAGCGCTCCAATGTATGATAGTATGGCTGCTCCTATCACAAGGAATAACGAGGTTAGTATGAATAGTCCAGATGCATCTGTCCATCCTCCTAGTTGTACGTAGCTTGGAGAGATCGGGCCTTTGAAGGGATTAATTATCCCTGCTTCTAGTAGTTTCACATACTGGTACTTCCAGCCATATTCAATTATTAGTGTCTCGTCGATTTTGTTTAGTGCTAGGACTCCTGCTATGAAGGATAATCCTAGAAATAGGAATCCGATACTGCTTAGGATTTGCTCCCTTATCCTGTACATGATACCTATTGCCATTATTACAATAGCTGTCATTATGAGTATGGGGGACACCATTATGAATATAGATGTTGAGGGGAGCACTGTCTCGACACCTCCTTATAATCCGTATGTTTACAAGAGGACTAGCATATTTTATTTATTCAACTTAGGAGTATGGGTGTAGAGTACTACTAGGATGGATAATACGCTAGAATGATATTGGAGGACGCGTATCTATTCCCTATTCTAGTTCTTTAATTATGGTTTCTTTCCATAGGGGGATACTCTCCCAGTCTATAGTATATATCATAATATCCAGTGTTGAATCTTTTAGTTTTTCGAATAATTTTGATGCTTCTTCTCCGCAATATGGTCTTCCCGACTGTTCAAACATATAGGTTAGAGTTAGCTTGCGGTATAATCCTCTGAAAGAGTAAGAATCAATTGTACCCACTAGGAAGTTGAGAGACTCGGACTCTCCTTTCTCAGTCTCTAACCATTTTACTAGTTCGCTTAAGGTTCCTCTAAAGGTCTCTGACGCACTTCCACTGGTGAGAAGGGCTGCAAGGATTAAGCTATCGCAGAGTGCCTCGCTTGGCTTTAGCCTGATTCCCCGCTTGACAGGCTGGGGTTCAGCCGCTACTGTTTTCTCTGCTGGAGCCTCTACGCGGGGCTGGGGTGCGGGTACTTCACGTTTTCGAGCAGTGTATCTAGCATAGATAGGGCATCTCCTGTAGTTACCTTTACAGGGGAAGCGTAATGTACTAACTTTTTTCCTTATAAGTTCACAGTACGCGATTGTGCCTTTAAGGTTCTTGGCATAAGGACATGCCACACTTTACACCTCTACCGCGTAAAGCGGGGGACCCGCACCCCACTCAATATGATAATGAGTGTATGATAGAATTAAAAGGGTTAAACTAGAACTGATACTATCTCTCAAGTTCTTTGGCTTGGCCAGCAACGAATAGTATTTTTTCTAAGGTAGAGTCGCCAAGATAGGGGGCTGGCACATTCAGTATTGGAGATCCGTATTTATCGGCTAAATTACGGAGATATGAACTGGCCTGGTCGACTGGTTCACCGTTATCATCGACAATTACGACGGCAAGACCATCATATCTTAGAATCTCTTCTGCCTGGGAGACTTGTTCAGGAGAGGTACTGGTTCTATGTTCTACTAGAATGAATCCCTTTATATCTACACCTAGCCATGCTACGGCGTACTGTGAAGCTGGAGAAGATAGTATTGCAGGTCTTCCTTTTAAGATATTCCTGTACCTATCGTATATTTTTTCAGCTTTTTCAGCGAGATTGATTCTATTTTGCTCTATTATATTACTACATTCTGGGATCTTAGATTTTATTATATCCGAGACGTAATCGATATACTTTATGTAGTTACGGGGATCATATATGGGCATATGCAGGTTTATGGCACCGCTAGGTAAATTGTATAGAATTAGCCCAGGGATCTCTGGAATTTCTACTACTTTATCGCCTGCTATGTCTTTAATCTGGCTTTCAAAGGGCGCGTGTCCTGTAGATATGATCAATAGGGCAGAGCTAATTTTTTCGTAGTCTGATGGTTTCAGCTGGTAGTCGTGTGGGTCAACTCCACTTGGCACAAGATGTTCTATGTCTACGTCGCATCCGGCGAGAAGCGATTCTAGATCTTTATCGATTCCCGGAAAGGTTGTTAGGATTAGAGGAGACCGGTCTTCTGAATTATCTGTAAATGTTGTTAGAAATAGTGTTATGCTCATTGTTAATACGAGTATGGTCGCAATGAGCATGGCATGTTGTCTATTTATCATTTTGTATACACCCTTGTCGTGTTTGCTTGATTCTGTTGGCTCATTCCATTATCGTTTAAAAACTGTGCACAGACCTATTATATTTTAATGGTTGGTGTGCACGGTGAAACTATGTATATCGAAATAAAAAATCTAACAGTGAAATATAAGGACATAACAGCATTAGAAAACATAGATTTAAGAATAGAAGGACCAGGACTAGTACAAGTACTAGGTCCAAACGGAGCAGGCAAAAGCACGCTCCTCCGATCAATAGCGGGCCTCGTGAAACCCCAGAAAGGATGCGTTTGTATAAACGGAAAAGATACGACGGCAAACCCTCGATTGGCAGGACGCAGTATCGGGTATGTTGCACAGAAACCTGAAGTCTCCAAGTATTCAACAATAACAGTTAGAGAATTCCTATGCTACTCATATATGATAAGAAGACAAAGATGGCCTAGGCCTCCCTGTCGAAAACTTCTATTCAATAATGAACTAGTTATACATGAGGATATCTTGGATAGGAAATTAACAGAGCTCAGCGGAGGCCAATTAATGAAAACCTACATTGCAAGAAGCCTTATGTCTGCTCCCAGTATCCTTCTACTTGACGAGCCTTTGGGTCCTATGGATCCGGCTAGTAAACTCGAGTTTGCAGATATTATAAACATGCTTTCCAAGGAAAGATTGGTGCTAGTAACGAGCCATGATCCAATTATTCTCCTTGAATACACGGATAGGATACTTCTCTTAAACAAGAGAGTAATCGCGTTTGGTTCACCAAGCGAGGTGTTACGGGAGGAGATTCTTTCTAAGGCGTATGGTAGGGGCTTTAGAGAAGTTGAGTATCACGTACACCTATTTGACTCGCACTATTAGGAGGAATGAAAAATGAGAAGTTCACTTAGCTATAGAATAGCGATTTTCATTACAGTAATTAGTGTAATACTAAGCATAGCATACATTATCGGTAACTCGTATCCTATTGAATGGTTCTTCACCATCGTCATGTCAAGCACAGCAATGGGAAGCCTAAGTATACTCATTTATACTCGTAGGCTAAGATATCTTGCAGCATCTTCTCCCCACGCAGCATTTCTAGCTGCAGGACTAGGTATCGTTGCTTCTGTATCGATTGGAGGTAATTGGTTCTTATGGACGATAATGATAGGTATGGTACTTGTATACGTTGCTGGATACATGATCTATAAGGGTGTGGATCCAGAAGATTCGGCAAGTATATTCGTGGCGTTTAGTAGTTCAATGGGAGCGTTAGTCCTATACTATGTTTTGACGAGGTATTCATATGGAGTTAGCGTGGTCTCTATAGTTATCGGTGATCCTCTTCTCTCGTCCTTGGAGATTGTGGCCTACTCGATAGTAATAGGATTGTTATCGGTCATATACGTGTACTCTGTGGGCCGCGAGATAATATACATTGGGTCAGACATAGATGATGCTAGGCTAGCTGGATTGAAAATCTGGCTGTACGACTGGTCCTTGTATACTATGATAGGTTTAACGACTATAGGTCTGGTAAAGAGTGTAGGATTCGTTATAGAACACGTCTACCTACTACTCCCAGGAGCTATTGCGGCAATGATGTGTAGAGGCGTAGCACGGTCTATTACCTTTTCTATACTTGTGTCGATACTTTCCGCTAGTATTGGCCTGCTAATATCTATATCGCTAGATCTGGCTCCGTCAGCGGTCTCCGGAGGGATTTTAATAATACTATTTGTAATATCTGCGATAATGAAAGGGCGATGAGTCAAGATGAAAGAGAGAACAGGTAAGAGGAGGTTTGGTGTTAGCATCAGTGAAGACGTTGCTGGGGATCTGGATACACTTGCCAGAATGTTAGGAGTTGACAGGAGTAGAATAATCGAGGAAGCCGTGAGAAGTTATCTCGAGGATCATAGGCATCTGATGGTTGATCATAGATGTAGTGGGATAATAGTGGCACTATGTAGTAATAATGTTGAAGTAGCAAGTATCGTGAGGTCTCATAAGGAGATAATACACGGATACATGCACATGCACCTTGACGGTTACTGTCTCGACTTAATTATTGTCAATGGTGAAAGTAGAAGCATTGCATCGCTCTATGGCGATCTAAAGAAAATAGGATGCAGAGTAAGATATCTACCTGTTTTTGAGGCATATCACGGTTGACACCTTATAGGATTAACCTTAGGACTCTCTGGTAGGTGGGACAAAGACGTTGCAGCACAATACATTGGCGTCATCTTCGCTAGTTGCTCTATCAATGACGATATGGGCACTGATAGAGATAGCCTTCATTGAAGATTATGCGTCTGATCCTGGAATAGCAATAGTCGTGGCTTTAGCATGGGGAGTCGGCTATGTTATGGGCTTTAGAATTGGAGGGAAGCTCGTATCAGATGAAACTAGGTGGAGAATTCCCTTCCTACTAGTCTCTTTTATTTCTCTTGCTATGATCGAATTTTTTAACAATGGGTTTTCAGTAGAGTTCTGGTCAGGTATAATGGTTTATTTCATAGCGTCATTACAATTAGGATTAGTGGTATCTAGTCTTACAACTATTCTCATTAATTTAACAGACTATGAGTCGTGGCCAAAAACTATATTCAGTCTGCGAGGACTATCTAGCTTGTTATACATCATATTTACACTTGCGATAAGCTATGCCTCAATATATGGGATAATAAGTCTAGCAACAGCGATTAAACTGGTACTCGTATCTACGGGAATAGCATCACTAGCAATTTTCTTTAGAATAAGAAGACCAGCCATTAGAGAAAGTCTTCTAAAGAACCTAGAGAAGTTCGCTGACGCCGCCGCTTTCGGGGACGGATACCTCATTATTCAGGGACGACAGTTAATGGTATTGGCGTATCTAACTTCGTTAGTAGGAATTCTACGAGTCCTAGCACTTCAAGAATCGGGTCTAGAACTTAGTCCTGTCACGATAACTCTCTACGGATTATTCTATAGTCTTGGAGCAGCGGTAGGTGTTCTCGCTTATAGTCCTCCACTTATAATCTTATCTGTTGTGGGCGCGGGTATGCTTTCTCTACTCACTAATGGCTTTGTAGAGCTTTCATTTCTGCTTATATCGGCTGGGCTGGCTGAAGTGGGATTAATGAGGTTGATATTGGAGTCTGAGCCGACGAGACTTGGCAGGGTCATGGGTTTCATTACGATAACGATGGTCGTTATTACGTCCCTAGTAGTCGTTATTCATAATTATCTTGGCTTGGATTACGAGTATGTTATAGTATTCTTGTTCTTGTTGGCTCCATTTGTCTCTAAGAGGAGTCCTTCGTGGTACTAGGCGTGGGGCTCGTTCAAGGGGAATGGTCATCACTCTTTTATTCAGTCGACCGTCGTCTCTTCATTGCCCATTGAATGAGATATATTTGCCGAAGAATATTATAGTATACTATCCGTTATGGGCCTTGATTGAATCCTATTAGCTCATTGAGTTCTTCTAGTCGCGTCCTGTACTTATTCCATGTTGATGGGTCACTTGAAGTAACCGGTTGAGGTCCTTGTGGGTATCCTTGGAGTCCTAGAAGATACCATTGAAGACCGTTTGATAGACCTAATCCGTAACCTCCTTCTAGGACTGTGATTATTCTGTCGGAGTATTTTGATAGTGTTTTTCCTAGTAAGTAAAATGTATATTCAGAGTATCTTAAGGAGACGAACTGATTATCGTTTATGTATCCGTCGAATCCAGCGCTCACAACAATATACTCGGGTTCATAGTCCGCTATGATCTGGTCAACGATAGAAATAGCGTGTTCTAGTAAGTCGTCTCCTGCACGCGGAGGGATATTGATATTTATCTTGGTTCCAGGTCTACCTCCAATATCTCTGGGATGACCTGTCCCAGGATATATTGTTGAAGCGTCTTGGTGGATATCTATGTGGATTATATCCTTTTCCCATAGTATTTCTTGGGTTCCATTCCCGTGATGGGCATCGAAGTCAAAAACGAGCGTCTTCCCGAGCCTATGCAATAGGACTGCTAGTAAAGCAGATGTATTGAATATACAGAATCCTAGTGTAGGAGCTCCAAGCCCTGTTCCACTATATCCTGCATGGTGGCCGGGTGGTCTTCCAAGTATTAAGATAGGTCCTTTACCATCGTGTAACATGTCTAGAGAGGATTCGACAGCTCCAGCTAATCGTTTCAAGGCTTTAATCGTTCCAGGCGATACATAGGTATCGGGATCGATCCATACTACGCTATCGCTATTCAGTATTCTTTCTACTATCATATTATAGTAGGCGTAGGAGTGGGCGTTAAGATATATCTTGGTGTCTCCTATAGGGGGCTCTACTATATGTATATTTTCTAAGTGTTGAATGCTATTCAATGCTAAAACTAGTCTATTTGGATTTTCAGGGTGATGATATGGAGCTGGGTCATGTTTCTTAAAGTCGTCAGAGTAATATACCGTGATAGTCTTCATTTCTGTATCCCTCCATTTGCAGGGGATTAGGAGTAGGGTGTCAGCGATGCGGGGCTGGGTCATAGCCTTGTATTCCGGCTCCCTTCAGGGATTCTTCGTCATCCATACTCTAGGAGATGATTTTGTAAGGTATAAAGATTCTCTGAAAGTTATAGGAGAAATAAAAGTATGAAAGTTGATTAAGTAGAAAATCTATATGTATCTTGTGTGTTTGTTGTTTTCGCCGCCGAACTCTGGTTCGTTGTATTTTTCGATTAGTGCATTGCACAGCATTATGTGCTCGGCTATCTCGATGATTCTTGCTATCTCCATTATCTTTGCGACGAAATACGCGAATGCAGGAGATGAATTCGTTATTATTTCGTCTAGGTCTCCCTCCATGCTTAGTATGTCTCTGACTTTGTAATATGATTCTTCTGATTTCCTGACGCTTGGAGGCCTTATGGAGAATACGGTTGTTGAGAGTGCTACTTCGAGGAGTTGTAGTAGGAAGGATAGTCTTTCTTTCTCGTCTTCCGAGAGTCGTGAGGCCATTGAGATTAGGTCGAGTCCGAGCTTGTAAGCTGAATCGGCTACGATGCCTATTAGATTGCTTGCTGATACCATGTAGCGGCATTTTCTTTCATGTGCTTTGTTATAGGATTTCACGCTATTCGCGGTTCTGAGAAGCATATAGTTTATCTTCATGAGGTGTTTGTATTTTCCTTCGAGTTCTTCACGTGTTAGTGGTCTGCTACCCTTCAAGAATTCGATATAGTCGGCGTAGAGCCTTGATATTAGTCTACCATATTCGACTAGTTTGTCTATTAGTGTAGCTTCTTTCCCTATATGTTTCATTTTGACGTGGACTTTGTTGAAGTCTTCTTCGATATTGATGTCTGGGAGAAGTTCTTCCATGGATTTTAGCTTCTGGATATATTCTTTTTTGAGCGTCTTCTGTGAGTAAAACGTGACTTCGTCGAAACCGAACACATATGAGCATAAGATTAGTCTCTTAGCATGCCTCTCTACATGGGTATGTCCTAAGTTGAACTTTAGTCTGATTTTATAGCTTTCATCGTTAGGGGCTATAACTAGTTTATCGCCTTCATCATAAAGCGTGAGTATGTCCCCGACCTTTATTCCGTGTCTACGGGCCCACTCTTTTGGAAGCGTCACTATTAGTGAGGAAGCGCCAAGTCTCTGGATTTTCCTGTGTAGAAGATTCGAGCCGTTTTTTGAGTTCTTTGATCTCACATTATGCACCCCGAAGGGATTCCAATATAGAGAAATATGAGTATATGACTAAAAAATATTCCCCTTTAAAAAGAGGGATTTAGATGCTAGCATATACTTGGCGTATTTTGAGTATTCGAAGTCTTTGTAATACGATATTATTAAAATTTCGATGATGCACATGGATATATGTGTTTTTATCTAGACAGATTGTATAATAAGGTAAGTCTATTTAGCCCAGCTAGATCTGAGAAACAGGTATTAGCGTAGGAAACCGATACACCACAAACACTACGTAAATAATGTTTTAAACCTGTGTCTCGTATTCATAACTAAATTAGAATAGGATTAACAAAGTAAAAGAGGTGGACAGGTATGGGCTTAGAGGAGCTAGAAAACAGAACATATAAGCTAGTACTAAGAAAAACGGCTAGAGGCCCGGTAATACAGTTCAGAAGTGCTACACCAGAAAGAAGAGAGTCGACATTAATCAGGATAGGAGGACAAAAAGCTAAAGAAATATTCGAGACAATGGTAGAAGTATTGAAGAAATACGAGTATATAATAGAAGAAGGAGGTTCAGAGAATTACAAATACTTCAAGCTGAGGAAAGACATAGGTCCTGTAGTAGGTGGATTCCTAGTACTTCTTCGTAGGAGTAGGAACCCCGAGAAGTGGATTCCATTGTTTGAGGGATTCATAACAGAGGATCCATATAAAGGAGCCCATGTACTACTAAGCCATGTACTATCGGTTTCAATAGCGCTAAGCAAGGTATATCCACCGCCAGAAAGAGTGAGGATGCAACTCTCCCCTAAGGTCGTCGACAGCGTAAGTGCCGGGTTTAAATCCACAGTAAAGAAACTCTGGAACCTTGGAGAAGACTAAACAGTCTGTGATCAATGCCAACACTATAATTTTCCTTTAATTTATTCTTTAAAGAATACATGGATTGAGAGTAGTCATACGGTTTCTATTATAAATTTATAGTGTTTGAGCCGGTCTAGTAGTTTCTTTATATATGTACAACTGGGCAAGGTGATGGGTACGTCTTCTATAAGTGTCACAGTGGCATTGTTTGCGAATGCGATCGAGTTAAGTAGTGCAAGAAATGCGTCGAACTCGTCTCCTCTTAGCATTATAGTTTGTTCGGGATAGATATGGCAGACTCTCTTTATCGTGCCTGGATGCGTCTCTAATGCTATGACTACGGCCTCGTAGAGTTGCCAGCATAGCGAGTTTCCTATCTTTGTCAGTTTATGCATGCCTTTGAGACCACCTGGAAGGAGTCCTATCCTAGTGCACTTCATTAGGGTTCGTTCCACTCGTCGGAATCCTCTATATGGTGTGCAGAGAGGTGCGTCTATGCTTATCAAGTTGATCGAGTGTTTCTTGATAAGATTAGTGATCTTGTAGATGTTTTTAGAAATGTAGATATGGATGGTGTCTTCCCATAGTATTGCTAGAGAGTTTTCTCCTTTCCCGGCTGATAGGTCTAGGCCTGCTACATTGGGGGTCTTTGATCGTCGTGTACTCTGGTATGTTATAGCGATCTTATACGCTTGATTAGGGCAGTGGCAAGAATAGGCATTATTATCGTTGCGTCTCCATATACTACTGTTTTCCTTGACTCGGGCTTTATCTTGCCCCATGATATCGCCTCTCGTGGATGGGCTCCGCTTAGGCTGCCATCGTATTCACATGCAGTAGTAACATAGACTGTATAGTCTAGGCCTTCTCTGAACTGGCTCCACCATATTGCATGGTGCTTGCTTATACCTCCACCTATTATTAATGCTGTAGCTGTGCCCTTCATAGACGTAAAGAATAGATCTGATAGCTTTTTCATATCGATGAAATAGTCTATCACGAGATCCCTCCCGGTTCTCTGCACCTCCATGAATAGCGACGTGCCAAATGCACCGTCTGGCCATCCCGGTACAAAAACAAGTGCGTCTGCTTCATATGCTGCTTTGAGGAAGCTGTTTTGGTCGTTGATGTGTTTGCCTGCTTCGTATAGTAGTTCGTGTATTCCCCATTTCTTCTTGTCCTCGGGCAGATGTTCTAGTAGTCGTCTCACGAATCCTTCGACTTTGGGCCCATATGATTCTATGGGGATGAATATGTTTCCTAGCCTATGATATCCTTCTTCGTAGAGCTTAGTATCATCGGCTTCGAAGAATCCTTTGAGATATGAGCCTCCTTCTGCTCTGGCTATGTCGTGATCTAGTGCACCCGTGGTTGTAATTATTACGTTGAATAGTTTTCTTCTGATTAGTTCTGTGAATACTCCTCGGAGGCCTGTGGATACTAGGTTTCCCGTGAATGTAAGGATTCTTAGCTGTGAGGATGGTAGGGCTTTCGAGAGTATTTCTATTGCAGTGGCTAGATGTCCTGCCATGAAACCGTGGATATCGCTATAGGAGGCTAGGAGGTCTTCTAGTGTCTTGTCTTCTGAGGGGATATAGTCCTTTATTTTTTCCATTCGGGGTCACCGCAGTGTTTATGTGTGGCTAGAGATTTATTATTCTCGGAAGGGGGAGAGTCTCTGTTATTTATTCTAATAATAATTTAAAAAAACATTAGTTCTAACCACAATACTCCCATAACGAAGACAAAAGAGAGGTCGAGAGAATGCCGAGAGCACGGCTGAAGAGGAAAGGTCTCTCCCCACTAGTCGCTACAGTAGTATTAATAAGCGCAACAATAGTAGGCGGAATGCTCGTCTACCAATACTTCCAGAACAGCATCAACAAGGCACAGAACATGGCCGAAGGCCTCACTATAACAGCAGACCTAATACAACTAGACAACGGACAAAGCCTAGTATATGTAACCGTCTCCAACGGATACGATACAGAGATACAAGTAACCGGGGCTAAAGCAGTATATCCCAATGGAACAATATCAACGATAACTCCAACTCAAGACACCACGCTTCCAGCCTCGATACCCTCGGGGGAAAAGAACACATTCCTATTCACATCGCCCACGGCGCCAGATGCAGTAATAGTACAATATACGGTAAACGGACAACAATACCAGACAGAACCCATAACAATAGGATAACAAAATAAACTAGAAGACAATATTTTTCCCGGATAAGTCCAACTCTAATCACTCATTTCTCTTATTGAGGGATAACGAAATGAGAAAAATAATGACCCGTCTCCTCGACAAAAAGAAAAGAAAGCAGACAACGACACCAACACACAAAACACAACACGAACAACCACAAAGAGCACAAATACCAGACATACAATCAATAATAGCAAAGTACAGTGTAGGGCCAGTAACATATATCATGTATAAGGACGAATCAGGACTAGCAAGACTAAGAATAAACGAGCCACCAAAACCAGACGAACAAATACTAAAAGAAATATTAGCAGGCCTAGACAGGCCCCAGACACTTGAAGAAAGATATTACTACGAGAAATACAGGAGCGGATACGGAAGAATATACCCGCTCATAATAGATCCACACATCGAAGAAATAGCAGTCGACGGGCCCTACAGGCCTGTGGCAGTAATACATAGATTCCAGCCAAGCAGATGGATAGACGTAGACATCTACCTAACCCGCCAAGAAGCAGACAGCCTATCACTCCAACTAGCAAGAAAAGCAGGCAGAATAATAAGCATAGCAAACCCATATGCCGAAGGACTAACAGAAGAAGGACACAGAATAGCAGTAACATTTACACGAGAAATAAGCAGGTTCGGAAGCACCGCAGTAATAAGAAAATACCCCGACAAACCCATAACAATGGCAGACCTAATAGCATCCAAAGTAATAGACCCTCTAACAGCGGCCTACCTATGGATACTAGTAGAGGCAAGAAGCTTCATCATAATAATCGGAAACATGGGATCCGGGAAAACCACACTCCTACAATCACTCGCCGGACTAATCCCCCCATACCACAGGATAGTAACAATAGAAGACACCCCAGAAATAAGACTACCCCACGCCCACTGGGACAGCCTAGTAGCAAGACCTTCAACACCCGGAGGAGAAGCCCCAGAAATAACACTAGAAGACCTACTAAAATTCAGCCTACGCCGAAGAGCAGATCACATAATAGTAGGAGAAGTAAGAGGGAGAGAAGCAAAACTCCTAGCACAAGCAGCCGCAAGCGGGCACGGAACAATAACGACGTTTCACGCAGACAGTCCGGAAGGCGCTATTCTAAGACTGAGGCTAGAACCCATAAGCCTACCACCCTTATTTCTCAAGATCATAACAGCAATAGTCCATGTGAGAAGAATCCCTATACCCGGAGGAAGAGCCATTCGCAGGCTCATAGGCATAGCAGAAGTAGTAGACAAAGAACTAGTAGAGGTATTCAGATGGATCCCTCATAGAGACCTAACAGAACCACGGGATCCCGGAGAACTAATCACTCTATCTCACAAACTCCATGAAGCGTGGGAAAAGCTAGGCATGCCCGCGAGCATGCTAGAACAAGAGCTAAGAGAAAGAACACAATTCCTAACCATTCACTCGGGAGCCCCACCAGAAACATTCTACGAGAAGCTCAGAGAATTCTACATATCAAAATACGGGGAGGCGAGCATAATATGAGCAAGTCACAAGCCTTAGGCCTCCTCAGCATATTAGAAGGCCTCGCCTACCCACTACAACAGTATTACAAGCACATAACAGAATATACAGCGGTAAAAATAGACCCACTAAAGACCAGTCCTATAGTCGCCGGAAAACTTAGAATCATTCTGGTAATTCTCTTAACGTATTCTACGATAGCATCAGTAACGGCCCCCATAGTAGCACTACTCGATCTAAATACAGCATTCTACATAACCGCGACAAGCCTATTATTCTACGTTATAGCTGAGGCTCTACCAATTATGTGGAGGAGCATCGAAGGATCAGGAGTAGACTCCGAGATACCAGCCCTCCTACTCTACCTTATACCATACATGGGTAACCCAAAGTATCTGGCAGACGTCTTAGAAGACGTTCCTGAAGACGTCTTCAAATGGACAAGTCACGAAGCATCAAAGCTAAGGATGCTCTCACGTCTAGGCCTCGACCCTGTATCATCCCTCAGGAAACTACAGGAGCTCACTCCTTCTAGAAGGCTAAGAATAATCCTATCAGAATACCTAAACCTACAAGCAATAGGTGCGACCCGGGCATCGATCGCCTTGAGAATAACCAGCAGGGCACTAGACGCAATAAGGGACTCGTGGGCGAACTATAGTCAAATCGGTAAACTCGGTGTCGAGGCCACCGTGACAAGCCTAGTGGCTATCGGAGCACTACTCCCTCTTGCAGGAGGAGACAGTGCCATATATGTCGTTGCTCTCCCGGTCGTGGCAGTAATTGTGACAGGCATCGCCTTATTATTAATGAGGCCACGCATAGGCGACTCGCCCCGCAAATGGTATATTCCGCTAATAGCATTATCAGGCATCGCTCTCAGCGTAATATTGATCACACTAGGATACAAGTACACCGCCATGGTTCCAGCCGCCCTCTCATCACTCATAGGAGAATTATCATACGTCAAGATCAAGCAATCAGAAGAACAAGCACTCATAAACTTGAGAGTAGCAGGAGAGAAGGCAAGATACGGACAAGACTATATGGAGGCCCTCGAAGAGGCAAAAGCAGTAGGCGAAGGAATAGTTGAGGCAGTAATAAGAGCAAGTAGAATAGCAGGCTCGATAGGGCTAGGTGAAGCACTCTCGGATCTAGCAAGAATACTAGACGAAGCCTACAGTATACGCAGAAGAGTATGGATCGAATCAATATTACTAGAGGCAATAAGCATAATTGCCCCAATAATAGCACTAGTAACCCTCGAAAAAGCAGTATCATTCATAGGATCAACTGCCGTACTACTAGGAGGAATAGCGGGCCCAAGCATAGATCCAAGCACATTAATGGTCCTGGCCCCGGTAACCCCTCTCGCAGCATCCATTTATAGGAGAGGGCTAAACTTCACAGCTACATCCTCGCTAATAGCACTAGTACTCGTACTTCTTGTCGTATAGAGTCCTATTATTGATACTGATTGTTAAGTGAAGCTCCTAACAGCTCTAGCCTCATAATAAGTTACGTTACCGTGGCCATCTACAATAGCGACAACCGGATCCATTCCATCGCCGGAGGCAAGCCTACTCCACTCAACTATATCTTCGAGCTCTACGAGAACACCCTCCCTAAGCACCAGTATCTCGACAGGCCTTCCCTTAGAGCCTTTTCTCATAATCAGGGTGCCAGGACGGAACCCCCTCGTAACAATACGCCCTCTCTTCCTTAGATCATAATATACGAAGAACAAGTCCATGTCTCCAGGAGAAACCCTGGATATTAAATCGAGAGAAACAACCCATCCACACTCTGACCCAATCGAGATAATACACTTGGCAACCAAATAGGCGGCTTCAAGCACCTCTAGAAAGCCGTCAATGATCAGCCCCCTACTCCTAAGACTCTCACAGAAAGACCTATCAAAGCACTCGTCGACAACTACCTTGGTATCCTCAACACTTAGCCTTAGCTTAAAGCTTGGTCGATCAACCTTCTCCTCCAACCGCATATTCCCCACTATATCTCCCGTCATGGTAACATTAATTATATTGTAGCTACGAGTATTGAGAACACATGGTGCAAGGATATGAGCCTACCAGAAGACCTCAAGACAAACCTAACAAGAAAACTTAGAGAGGACGCCAAAAAATACAAGAACGAGAAAATATCACGTTTAGAGGCCCTTTATAACGGGAAGAGAAAAGACCTACTCTCAAAATACCAAGAAGCAATAGAAGAATTCACAAAAAGCCTACAATGACGTCACTATCTGTTTTCCCCAGATAATATCAACAACACCTATAAGGGAGAATAGATATGGTTTCAAGACGACTCCTCCTATTACTATCCGGAGTCCTACTCATAGCCCTAGTATTAGCCGTAGGAAATCTCATTAAAACAGACGAGATAATATTCCATGTTAACTCCGCGTATATCCTCCAACCCGGATCAGGAGCAGTAGCATCAATCACAGAGGCTCAAACCAACACCTTCCATCTCAAGATAACATCAAAACAGGGAACATCAGTGAAACTCATAATAAAAGATCAAGCAGGAAACACAGTCTACGAAGAAGACATCATCGGCCAAACAACTAAAATAACCCAGATCCCCGTAAAGCAAGGATCACAATACTATCTCCACGTCTACTCAACACAGATGAATTCAGAAATAACAATACAATTATGGGAAATAAACACACAACCCATAATAATGACAGGCTACGCTGCTCTACTATATCCACCTCTCATAGTAGGAGGTTCTCTAATAGGATTATCAATCACGGCGAGAAACGAGAATAACAACCGGTCAGAAACAAGCCCCAGTGTAGAAAACGAGAATCACGAGTAGTCTATGTAAACCCGGGACACACCCTACTATACACAAGCATTCTTAACCCTCCACAAGTATCCAATAATTATAATTGATGTTCTTGGAGGGAAGAGAGATGAATTCTATCAAACAAGCAGTCTATACAGACAAAGCTCCTAGACCAGTCGGGCCCTACAGTCAAGCAATCCTAATAGACGGATTCCTATTCGTATCAGGACAGATCCCAATAGATCCCTCGACGGGCAAACTCATAGACGGAACCTTCGAAGAAAAGACACGTAGAGTACTAGAAAACGTGAAAGCAATAATCGAAGCGGCGGGAGGAACACTGGATGACGTAGTCAAGGTAACAGTTTACCTAAAAGACATAGGCAAATTCTCGGAGTTCAACAAAGTATACTCCGAATACTTCAAAGGAGTACCCCCAGCAAGAGTCGTTGTAGAGGTGAGCAATCTACCGCTAGGAGCAGACCTAGAGATGGAAGCCATCGCCTACATACCCACTACACAAGAAGAACACTACTAGTAGCCGACACTAGAAGTCTAGGAGGAGGTTACCCTATTGGACGAGCTAATAAACGATATAGTTCAACGGAGCAGAGAAGCCCTAAGAGTAATAAGAGACTATGTACATAAAACCCCGATAGAAGCATCATCAACCTTCTCTCGGCTAGCAAACGGAAAAGTCTACCTGAAATACGAGAACCTGCAAAAGACAGGAGCCTTCAAGGTCAGAGGAGCCCTCTATAAAGTATACAAGATAAAGGACAAATATGACGGCGTAGTAGCCGCCAGCGCCGGAAACCACGCCCAAGGAGTAGCATACGCTGCATCAGTATTTGGTCTAAAATCAATAATCGTCATGCCCGTAGGAGCCCCCATAGCCAAAATAGAAGCGACCAAAGGATATGGGGCAGAAGTAGTACTCGCCGGATCAGTATTCGACGAGACACTCAAAGCGGCACAAAAGATTGCAGAGGAGAAAGGATACTACCTGGTACACGCATTCAATGACCCAGACGTAATAGCTGGGCAAGGAACAATAGCCTTCGAGATAATGGAACAACTAGACAGCTTCGACCAGGTCCTCGTACCCGTCGGTGGAGGAGGATTAATCTCTGGAATAGGATCGGTTCTAAAGAAGTATCGTCCCTATGTGAAAATAGTAGGAGTCGAGCCAAGCGTAGCACCAAAAGCAACACGCGCACTACAAGAAGGAAAACTAGTCACAATAAAGCCAGGCGTATCAATAGCAGACGGCCTTATAGTAAAGACACTTGGTGATCTAACATTCAAAATAATGACAAAAGTAGTAGACTCAATGATAACAGTAGAAGAAGACGAGATAGCTCACGCGATCTATCTACTCCTTGAGCGAGGAAAAGTACTTTCAGAGGGAGCAGGCGCCGTCCCACTCGCAGCACTCCTATATGGGAGAGTAGACACACGTGATAAAACAAGCGTCGCAATAATAAGCGGAGGAAATATAGATCTAACCCACATATACAGGATAATCCTAAGAGGCTTAGGACGCGAAGGCAGGCTTGCACGCATAGCGGGATACGTGCCTGACGCTCCGGGACAGCTAAGGAGAGTCCTTGAAGTAATAGCCTCTAACAGAGGAAACGTGATAGGAATACAGCATGACAGAATAGATCCAAGACTACCGGCATGGCATGCAAAGGTAATCGTAACGTTTGAAGCGCCTGGAAGAGACAAAATAAAAATGATAGTTAAAACGCTCAGAGAGGAAGGATACGAGTTCTGGGAAGAGGACTCATACGAGTAGCGTCACTTGTCATAGATACTCTTCATCCCATATTATACCAGATTCAAGAAGATCCCTAATCCGTTTCGGGACAATAGGACTACCATCACGGCCAAGAGGATAAACAAAGGGAAGCTCAACACTATATTGTCCAAAAGGCGACTCCAGCCAGAGCACAGCTGGGCCACCAACCTCAATATCACTAACTCTTTTCCCACCATAAACCTGTATCACGGCCCACGTAGCAGTGTGAATACTCATTTGTCCAGGCCCCAAGTTCCTCGCAGAGAAACCAGGCAGATCATGAACCAACAATAGACCCCTAGCCTTAGGAGGATAATCCCCCATTATTCCTCCAATAACAATACACGTAGCCGCACGAGCCTCCCAGGGCTCAAGCGGCCTGGGCGCTCGGAGATCCATAACTATCGAGGGAGAAGAACAACCGATTTCCCTAGCAGAAACATACGTATAAGGAATATCATTCTTATCCAGCAGAGAAGCCAGCATAGGATCATAAACCCGTGATATCACTAGATCGAGTCCAAATTCTCTTGCCACTTCATAAGATTCGATATATTCGGCCACGAGCCAGCGTGTAGGCTTAGATTCTAAGTGTTCTATAACGATTAACGGAGCCTCAAAGACCTTATCGGTGCCCGGCACATTCAAGAGTATTCCCATACCTCTATCCCAACCAACTGGGTTATGGCCGGAAATCCTTAAATACCACCAAGGAGCTCCCTATGAATAACGAACCAACAGCTAAGAACAGGAAAGAGGTGTACAGAGATGGCATGTGAAGGAGCACCTGAGGTAAGAATCGGTAAGAAGTCAATCCAGAGCTATGTCCTCGCAATACTAATGAACTTAGTAGACCAGGGTGCAAACCAGGTCGTAGTAAAAGCAAGAGGCCGCAACATCAACAAGGCAGTCGACGCAGTAGAAATAGTAAGAAACAGGTTCGCCAAGGGCGTAAACATAGTAGTAGAGAGCTGTGAGATCGGCAGCCAAGAAATACCAATAACAGACCCACAGACAGGCCAGACCAGAACCAGGAGAGTAAGCAGCATCGAGATCTGCCTCAAGAAAGAGGCAGCCTAAACCACTCTAACATAAATATAAACACAATAGTAAATACCGGGATTTTTCCGAAGATCAGCCCCTGCTCTAGGAACGAGAACGCCAATGACACAGGCGCCGACACTAACAGGCACATCCTATCATTCTAATCTCATAACCTCCTCGTCAAAAAGATATCCTTCTTGACATAGAGACCTTAGTAACTGTCTAATCTAACGCTACAGATCAATAATGTAAAATAATAGACGCATACAATATAATGAATCTGGACAATAGGTGGATACGGTATGCAGGACCAGCTGCTCAAGACCATAATCGAGAAAACGTTATCACAGCTAACACCAGAGGAAGCAGCAGGGCTCATTGATAACACTCTCCTCTCTCCTCGAACAACCATACCAGACGCGCTCAGACTAATAGAAGAAACAGCTAGATACGGGCTCAACTGTGCAATGATTCCCTCAGCACTAGTGTATAGGGTATACGACGCCGCCAAAAGCTTAGGAACTAGGCTATGCACAGTCATAGGCTTTCCCCTGGGAGCAGTAGCAGCTGACTCGAAGCGAGCAGAAATATTAACAGTTTCTAGCTATGTTGAAGAAATAGATATTGTCGCGCCCATATGGGCGGCAGAATCAGGTAACTACGATTACCTAGTGGAAGAGTTGAATGAACTAGTTACAACCGCAAAGGAACACGGTATAGGGACAGTCAAGATAATAGTAATGGCTCCGCTAGTATCGGACAACGTTCTAGCGATGCTTGTTGAGGCTTCTGCCAAGGCGGGAGCCGACTATGTTAAGACCAGTACAGGGGTATATTCCAAGGGAGGAGACCCACGCACGGTTCTCCGATTATCAGAACTTGCAGAGAAATATGGTCTAAAAGTAAAGGCTGCGGGAGGAATTAGAACAGCTATTGATATGATACTAGCCTTAGCAAGTGGAGCCCATAGAATAGGGACAAGTGCAGGGGTTAGGATACTCGAGGACTACAAGAGATTATATGAACAGTTAGCATAGGAGAACAGACGTGAGGATAGGTATAGTAACCAGTAAGAACGCTGAGCCACTAATAAAAAGCGTATTAGAGCATCTAGACCCAGAAATAGCCAATAAAATAGATATCAACATAATAACACTACCAATACCGGCAATAAGTCACCTCGACACATCGACACTAGCAAGACTACTATTATTGCAGAAAGACAAACTCAAAGACATAGATATCCTCCTGATACCAGGACTCTGCAGAGGCTCAGCCCACATAATAGAAGAAGCCACCGGCGTTACAGCATACAAGGCAAGTAAGGATCCCGGACTCCTACCAGAAGTACTACGCCTAGTACACAATGGTGAAAGACTAAGTAAAGAATATCCGATCGAGGACTACTATAGTAATATACAGTCAATACAAGAGACACCACGCACAGCGTTCAAAATCAGACAGCTAGATATACCACAAAGAGGACCTCCTCTACTTATAGCCGCGGAGATCCCTCCTCTACTCAATGAACACCAATCGTTAAAGCTCGCCGAGAGATATATGGAAGAAGGAGCAGATATTATCATAGTAGGATCAAGTAACTTTGAGAGCCTCGATCTATTCTCTAAAAGAATAGATATCGCACTCGACACAGGGAAGCCCGTCCTATGCGAAGCAGCGTCTCGCAAAGCTTTCCGTGTAGGTCTAGATAAGGGCTGCGACGGATTCTCTCTATCAAGCGATCAAATACTAGGCGGAGGAACCAGTGACCTAAGTGAATTAACCGATAAAGTAATTATAATAGGAGACAGAGATCTCTCCAAGCTTATCCAAGCGATCAGAATACTTGAAGAACACGGGGTAAGGAAAAACATAGTTGACCCCGTAGTAGGTCTACCAATGATAGATTTTACCGAGACCTTCTACCGGTATAGAAGAGCCTCATCACTAGACTATCCCATGCTCTTCTCGGCTGCCAACGTCCTTGAAGAGCTGAGTGCTGACACTTACGCGGTTCAGGGACTCCTCATGACAATAGCAGCAGAGCTAAGAGCTTCTGTTTATCTCGTAGTCGAGTCAACATACAAAAGTATACATACAGTAGCTGAGGCGAGAGAAGCATCTAGGCTAGTGACCAAGGCGTTCTTAAAGAAAACGACTCCACGAGATCCCTTCACCAGGCTCCTAGTCATAAAACAGGAAAACTATCCGCCCAAGATCCGTTTAGAGAAGTCATCGGAGGAAGAGATTATCGATGTGCCCGACTATCTAGAGCCCAAAATGGACAGAGGATATTTCGTCATAAATGTTGATCACGAAGCCGGCAAAATAATCGTAGTCTACCGGGAAGGATCTAGGACTATCACATGGCGTGGCAGGGGTGCCCGAGGGTTATTTAGAACTATAACTAGGAGCATAAATATCTCAAGAGAGCATGCCGCGTATCTAGGCTATGAGTTAGCCAAAGCCCAGCTCGCTCTCGAGACGGGTAGAAGCTATATCCAGGACAAGCCTTTATTCAATTATCCATGGAGGGTGTAGTACTAGGATGAAACAGGTTATAGCCAGTGCACCGGGCAAGATTATCCTTTTCGGCGAGCATTTTGTGGTGAGAGGAACGAGAAGCATAGCATCCGCCATATCTAGAAGAGTCTATGTATCGATAACGGAAACAGACTCGAGATATATCCGACTAATAAGTCCAGAGGCAGGCATCGACTCAGTCATCGATCCAGAAACCCTAGAGCCTGGAGACCCCATGCTCGCCCCGCTAGCATCGATGCTGGAGTATATTAGGGATACTCTAGGATACAGGATCATCCCCATTACTATCAGGGTGAAAAGCGAACTTCCTATTGGAGCCGGGTTGGGAAGTAGTGCGGCATTCTCGGCAGCTTTTGCGAAGGCATTCCTAACATTTATCGGAGAAGAGGATTCGCTCGAATTAGTCCGGAAAATAAGTATGGTTGGAGAGACGAAAGCCCATGGAAAACCGAGCGGGATAGATACAGCTATGGCTATAGAAGGCGGGACAATAATATATAGGAGGGGAGAAAACCCGGTAAAGATCTCGCTTTCTCTACCCAAAGGGTATTCGCTTATTGTGGCCAATACAGGCGTAGAGCGGTCCACTAGAGAAGTTGTCGAATTTGTCTTGCGTAGAGCCGACAGAACGTTCAGGGTATCTAGCATGCTTTATGAAGCAGCGGATAGCTTGATTGATCTAGCTCTTGGAGCGTTTGAGTCTGGTGACATGGAGTTGTTGGGAGAATTAATGGATATGAACCAGGGATTATTGTACTCTATGGGTGCATCAAGCGATGTTATAGAGAGGCTTGTGTGGGCTGCCCGAAAGAATGGTGCGTTAGGGGCTAAGCTGACGGGTGCAGGTTGGGGAGGCAGTATAATTGTTTTAACAGATGAAGCATTAGCTCCCGCTGTCAAGAGTGTTCTAGTTAATGAGGGTGCTTTGGACGTGTTTGAAGTGTCTTTGGGCGAGCCTGGAGTTCGTGTAGAGGAGTAGGATTATCTTATTGTCCCAGGCTTAAATTTTTCGAAACATTTATAAACTCTTGTTCCTCCATGACAGGCTAGGGGGATTTAAAGATAACGGTTGATAACACGAGGTTAACCCCTTATATATCCGAGGTGAATTCTTGTGGATGAGAATCAAGGAAACCAGAGATGTCCTCCAGACAAGATCGTATATGATCCGCAACTAGGAGTAAGAGTATGCCTAGAAACAGGAGAAGTACTAGAAGACCAAATCATAGGAGACGAAGCAGAGTGGAGAGCATATACACCCGACGAAAAATCGCGTAGAACGCGTGTGGGAAGTCCAATCTCGTTCTCCAAGCCAAACATGGGTATCGACGTATACATGGGAGGATACCAGGAAGGAAGCAGAAAAATCAGAGGACTATCTAAACGCATCGAGAACATCAGGCTACAAAGAAGCTTCAGGATGGGTAGAGCCCTGAGCAGTCTAGAGAAGAACATAAACCAAGCCCTAAGACTAATAGACGACATATCGGCAAAACTAGAACTTCCCTTCGCAGTAAAAGAAGAAGCCGCCAGACTATATAGAGAAGCAGCAAGCAAAGGACTAACAAGAGGAAGAAGTATAGAAAGCATGGTAGCCGCAACACTATACGCGGCATGCAGAAAACACAAGTATCCCTGTACACTCGATGAAATAGCCAAGTTCCTAAAGATGAGAGATGCACCAGCGAAACGAGAAGTAGCCCGAAACTATAGGCTCTTAGTAAGAAACCTAGGAATAGAGATCCCTGTCATCGAGCCAGAAAGATTCGTATACAGGATAGCAAGCGCCCTAGACCTCCCAGACTATGTAGTAGTGGAAGCAATCAAAATAGTCAACATGGCCAGAAAGAAAGGATTGACCGCAGGAAAAGACCCAAGCGGGCTAGCAGCAGCCGCAGTATACCTAGCGGCCCTCAAACATGGACTAAGAAAAACCCAGAAAGAAGTAGCACAAGTTGCCGGCGTAACGGAAGTAACCGTAAGAAATAGATACAAGGAAATAGACAAGGTCCTCGGACTGGGACGAATCGAGGACTAACCAAGAGTTATACGAACTACCCGATAATGGTTTATCATATTATCGGGTCATCGTAATCCTTTTTCCTATCATGTAATTGAGACTCTGAGATAGCTGTATCTGGTCTTTTCCCTGATCTCTGGAAATGTAGAAAAGGATTAGAGTCTACTATCAGTGTAAGGATAAGGAAAATATAGTTGTTTGTAGTATTCCGTACTTCTAGGTATGTTACCTTAGTCCAACCTTGCTCTCCAGTACTGGTATTACGAAGTCAAGATGCAGCTTTTCTAAGGTCTCTTTCTTGGGTACACCTCTTCTATCCCAGCCTCTTAGGTCATAGTAGTGGTCTAGTAGTTCTTCGAATTTGTCCTTGTCAAGCTTGGCGCCGGCATATGGTCCCTTGGTTAGCGGCTGCTTGAACCATTTGACAGGTGGCTTGTCCATTTCTCTGCTCCAGTCTCCTAGCTCTCTTATCCAGAATGCTCTAACAAGTGCATAGATTCTATCAGCTATATCGTAGAGCTCTTCCCACGTGAAGGTTACGCCTGTGGCGTACTTTAGAAGTCTCGGATAGTATTCTAGGTTTAGACCGACTTCTACCCATGGGAGTCTGCACGCGACAAAGCTCTCGAAGAGTCCTCCTCTTAGTCTCTGAAGCTCTATGACTTTGGCAGCTTTCTCTCTTCCGTATCCGAACCTATCGGTCGCGACCTCCCAGCTTATTACCCAGGCTTCTTTATGGTGCGCACCTATGCTACTTGTGCTGAATGCTAGCGCCATTCCGGGTGCAGCGTGGCAGTCGTATGCTGATACTTCAAGGCCCTTTACCTGCATGGTGTATTCGCATCCTCCTCCTGCTTCCTCGCATGCCCTCTTCGTGCCTTTTGCGAGTAGCTTGCCTAGCTCTGATTTCTTGAATACTATCTCGTCTATTAGTTCCTTGAACCTCTCATAGTCGCCCCATTCTAGCTTTTCGCTTAGTACTCCTTTCTGGCTTGCCTCGACTGCCCAGCCGATTGTGTTACCAAGGCTGATCGTGTCTACTCCGTATTTGTCGGCTAGCCTGTTTAGTACGCTTACCTTTGCTAAGTCGTCTAGTCCTATGTTGCTACCTAGCATAGCTACATTCTCGTAATCCAGCTCGCTAGGCATTCCTTCGGCGTCCTTTACAACGTTTCCACATGGCATATTACAGAATGGGCATCCTCTCTGGTCGATCTTCATTTCCTCGAGACGGTATCCGTTTATGTTCTTATATCCATCGAATACTCCTTCGCTGAAGTTATATGTTGGGAGAACGCTGGCTTCCTGTGCCCAGTCAATAGTCATCATTGTTCCCTGACGCATCCAGAACGAGTACATTTTTGCCTTGACTATTTCGACGTATGCCTTTGAGCCTTCTCTCCTGAGCTGTTTGGGATCATGCACAGGAATCTCTTTGGTTCCCTTGACGACAAATGCTTTTAGCTTCTTGGATCCCATTACTGCTCCGATTCCAGGTCGTCCTCCACTTCTGCCTTCCTGGCTCATTACTGTAGCGTAGAGGACTTGGTTCTCACCTGCAGGACCTATTTCTAATATGCCTAGGTTCTTGCCATATTCTTCTTTGAGTTTTCTCTCGGTCTCCCAGGTATCTTGTCCCCATAGATCGTCTGCATCCCTGAACTCTACTTTATCATTCTCGACATATACTACGACAGGTTTCTCTGACACGCCCTGGAATACTACTGCGTCGTAGCCTGCCTTACGTATATGGTAGCTGGCCCAGGATCCAATGTTTCCATCTCCATATCCTCCTGTTAATGGGCTTTTCGCGGCGACTACGAGTTTACCGCTACTAGGCACGGTTAGGCCAGTGAGTGGTCCTACAGCGAATATTAGGAGGTTGTCTGGACCCAGCGGGTCTGCTCCTGGAGGCATGTATTCCCAGAGGAGTCTTATTGCGAGTCCTCTTCCTCCAAGGTATTCTTTTGCCCATCCTTGAGGATACTTTACTACCTTACTTTCTCTTCTAGATAAGTCTATCCAGAGAATTTTGCCGTTCCAGCCCTTCAAGATCCTTCACCTTTAATTTATTTCATTTTTGTAAATAATTTGTCGCCGGATTATCTATGTGGATGCGGGGAAATAAAACGCTTTATTTGAGAATCAATATATTTAACGGTAATAACGTTGGGATAATCCTTAACAAAAATGGTAGGTGGATCATGGGAAGCGAAGAATGTGGTCGTGTGATCATAAAGTTCCTAGGATATTTATCAGAAGTAATGGGATCCCAAATAGAAAAAGAAGTCTGCGGGGAGGTAGAATTACGGGAGCTCATCGACGAAGACAGAATTGGTACTAGCCTTAATGATCTCGTCATATTAGTGAATGGCGTCGCGAAACGACCAGAGACTAAGGTGAAAGCCGGAGATACGGTTACTGTGATGCCTCACATTAGTGGTGGGATCTAATACGTTCCAATATTTTCTGGTAACATTCCTTGTGTATTTCAGGGAGGTTGCGCAGGTAGTCGGTATTCGCTTCTTTTAGATAGAAGTATCCTTCTATCTTGACATTCGGCGAATACTCTTTTATTATTGATATTAGCTCGGCCGCTATGATTCCGTCTATTTTTAGCCAGATAAGACCTAGGTTCCTGTTCTTGTGAGTTGCTAGCATTCCCGAGTAGACGCCTAGGAGGACTGGTGCAGCATATACTGTTCTTTGAGGATCTCCGCCATTAACCGATAATATAATATTGGTTGTCGTATAGTAGGGTGCTTTCTCTATAGTGTATCCCATTATGCTCCGACGCTCCCACATAGTATAGAATTTTCTCTGCATCTTCGGCACGTTGAAACCTAGCTTTCTGGCAAGGCCCGATATACTCTCTATACCTATGTGTCCTTTAGCGTATACTAGTAGGGCCATGATCTCTGGGTCGAACGGATAGTGTCTTCCAAAGAAATAGCGCGGCACTCCTCTAGCCAGTTGGTCTACGTATAGTTTCTCCATTCTCTCACGAAGTTCACGAGGCAGGGGCTCGTCCAGATTAAGGTTGAGTATTCCAAGAGACGCTAGGGCATGTCTTGCCCCCCATTCGGCGTCTACTCTATAGATCTCAGCGTCCGGATACTCTTCTTCAAGGATCATCTGACATCTAACAGGCAGATATAGATCATATATGACTGATCCCTCAAGTGTTAAATACTTAGCATAGAACCTTGGCTCTTTTTCCGGTTCTTCATCGAACTTGAGGAGGAATCTAGCAGCACCTAGTCTAGCATAGTTTATGCTTATGCCAAGTGCGAATCCTAGCTTATAGGCTCTGTTCAGTAACTTGTATACGCTTCTCTCGTTAACCTTAATTCTTCTTGCATATGCTCTGAAAGCGTTAGGCGGTTTAGAAGTCTCAGTCGAATACCTTGTCAGCTGCTCTAGGAGGTTCGCTATTGTGTATGTTATTTCTAGTTTTTTACAGGTCATCGGTAATACACCTAAATTTATATATATAGTTGTTAAAAGTTATTATAGATAACGACCTTGGCCTAGGTCAAAGCCATCACAACAACGAAAACTGTAAACTATATTAGCTTTACATCGAGGACCTCGCCAAGCAAACTCCTAGAGCTGTGAACACGAGTAATCTTGACCCCCGGAATATACGACAATAACGGATAATTACCTCTCACAACAACAGTCAAAGGATACGAGCCCGGCTGCCTTGCATAACAATAACCGTCAGAACAAGACTCGACCCAAAGACCCCTAAGAATAATACCACTAGGTGCCACAAGTTTAAGCATCTCTCTTTCAAACACATTCCTGACAAAGTAAACAAAAGAACGAGCATGTTTCTCCAATCTATTCCTAACACCATGCTTCATCCTAAACACTCGTGTAGATGGAAGAGGAAGAAGCCTCCTAACATTAACTCTCCTAACAAGCAGTTTTTCCTCGAGTATACGCTCTAGCACATGTCTATTCATTTCATAAGTCTTTCGGGTTTCACCGGGAAGACCTAATATGAAATTAAGACCTGGAAGGAGATGAGGCAATCCATTATCTCCCCGGACTCTACCGACTCGATTAATTATCCTAACGGCCTCAATAACAGTGTCCCCATCTACATTCAAGTTGTTTAGACTAGCAACTCGTGGATCTGCAGACTCGAGCCCAAAAGCAGCGACATCTCCCGGAGTATGATAACTAACTATGATTTTCAATGCCTCGATAGATGCCTCGACATGTCGAACAATTGTTCCAGGATTCACATTATCAATGTGTAGGGTTTCGAGTCTAGGAGCTACCTTTCTAATGCCGTAGAAGAGTTTTTCCAACTCTCTGGGATTTGGTCTAGGCCATTCGCTAGAGCCGAGTTCCTCACTTCCATATACAAGGATATCTGCCTGTCTACCGAGTCGGAAATTCCTCGCTCCCATGTTATAGAGAGCTTCAACTTCCGACACGATACCAGAACTATCCCTAGATATAGGCCGGCCACGAAGAGGTTCAACACAGAAACTGCATCCACCAGTGATCCACCGAGCACACCCCCTATAGGTTTCGATCTCTATAACAAGGTTCCGACCATAGTTAGGATGTTGCCGTATGATAGGCGCCCCCTTAACAGACACCTTATCGACAAAATCATAGTTTTCTCTAATACGCCAGGGCTCTGCTCGTTCCTCGCCATGAATGAGCAGGTTATAGATGTATTCTTCGGGATCACCAGTAACTAGAACATCTGCACCTGCACGTAGAAAGCTCCGAGGCGGATAAGCCGGTCTACCTCCAGCCCATCCCAAGCCCCATCTAGCAGCAGGACCTACAAGTACCTTGAAGGGTCTACGCAGAGTTCTTAGAAGGAACATGAGCTCGTTCGGTTCAAGTGGTTTACCTCCTAGATATCTACCTGGTACTACAACACCGGCAATAATTATGACTAAATCATAGTTGTTTAACCGCCTTGTATATGATTTAAGGTCTCGTCTAATCGTATCTATCGTATAGTAATGAACAGGTATACTCTTATCAACTAGCCATATGCTTCCAGCAATATATCTTGTATACACGTCCAAGTATGGAGGAACACCTAGACCTCCAGGCTCATCTGTATAGCCGTCGATTATTGCTACTCTTCTGAATCTCATATCGGGCTGACCACTCCTCCAGGCTTACTATATTGCATATCAAGATATAGACTTCTGAAGCATAAATAACAATCTATGGGGTAGGCCCGCGAGGCCCTCGATTAATCCCTGCGAGGGTGGCTGTGAACGGGCCTCTCCCGGCCTAACAATACACACTACTAGATAATCTTAGGAAAGAATTTTCCAGCTTCTCCACAGACTAGAAGCAGCTAAGACTACTCGCTTAATCTAGGGATTTAATTAAATATGGGAATATGTGGCTAGACTATGTTTCGGAGATGAAATAATGGTAGAGTACAAAATCAGGGCGGTGACACTCCTCATAAAAACACACGAGGACCCTCTCAAGGTCATAGAACAATACGCGGCGAAAGCCCTGGAGGCGTCAGACAAGGCCTCTGAGGAAACAGGGTATCCAGTAGAAACGACGCGCATAGTGGTTGAAGGACTCGGAATAGAAGAATGGGCTGAGAAGGCATTACGGGTTTCCGAACTAGTAGACAACTATCACATACTCGTATCAATGGGGGCTGTTAGTCTAGAAGAAGCATACTCTAAATTCGAAAAATACACGCATATAGTCGAGAACAATATCTTCTCAAACATTATAATGCCAAAGGATCTTTCCCGTGAGTATGCAATAAAAGCGTCTGAGATTATTCATAAGCTAGCAGACAAAGATCCAAGCCTCGCGACGAGATTAGGCATAAACGTGTATGGCAAGCCACTAACCACCCCGTACTATCCCCTCGCATCTCCTGGAGCCAACAAGATGGGGTTTGCAGTAGCACTAACCTATCCCAACTACCTCTCATCCTGCTACAGGAAGAACGGTCTAGAAGGCCTAGAAAACTGTGTCATAGAAGCCTATAATGTCGCCGAGAAAGCAGGTAAAATAGCCTCATCACAGCTAGAAGCGGAATTCCTCGGCGTGGACCTAAGTGTTGCACCATGGATGCAGGAGACAAGTCTCGGCCTAGTAGAACTTGTAGCCGGGGTCAGAATGCCGGAGCCAGGATTCCTAGTGGGGATACATAAGGTAAACAGTGTTCTTCAAAAAGTCGCATCAATGAAAAAGACAGTAGGCTATAACGAGGTACAGCTACCAGTTGCGGAGGATCTAAAGCTCAAGGCACGTGTCTCTGAGCTAGAAACCACGGCGAGAGACCTGGCACGGTTCTCATGTGTATGCTTAGCAGGCTTAGATCTCGCAGTTGTACCAGCCAGTGTATATGGAGTAGCAGGTCTAATACTTGACACGGCGGTATGTAGCAGGGTCAAGAATAGGCCTCTCGGAGTAAGAATAGTGCCTGTCGAGGACGTTGAGCCGGGAGACAAGGTATGGCTCGATAAGTTCGGTGAGACACCAGTCATATCATTATAGACCAATGCCCCGGATCCTATATGGATCGACAATCTACTTTTTCCAATACACATGTCCAGAAAGCCTCAAGCCTCTTCTTGTATTCTTCAAGAATATCGCACAGTTTATGAATAATTCTACAATCACGGGAGAACACATGGGTTTTATCATATGCGGCGACCTCGACCAAGTACCCACCGCTTCTATGTTCTCTATAGCAGGATCGCTTAAACCCGGCGGCCTTTCCACACTTTACTATCTGCTCTGCTAGGCCACGTGTTCTTGCGACGATGTGGAGAATAGGTGGTTGAAGACTGAGCCATGAGATGTCATTCTCATTGACGGAATCTAGAGCCGAGCATATCTCAGATCTGCACTTTGAAGGATCATGCCATACATGCAGGAGACTCGCACCTTTCTTGTCGAGTAGATCGTCGCCCTTTATCAGTGCAACTCGACCGCTACAGCTACTCGTGGTAAACAGACATTCCCTTTTATTTAATCGTTTAAGTAATTCGATTATGTCACTGTCAACTAGTCCTTTTTCCAAGTGGCTCTTGAAACGGTTTAGTGCTGAAGATCTAGAGTTTTTCCAGGTGGAATCATGACTATTATTTTTTGCCCCACCTGTGCTTGAAGAGGCGTCTTGCGTCATCAATGTTTCCTCCCAGCTCGAATATTACTAGTTCGAGGAACGGTCTGACGCGTCCATCAATTAGGTGGCCTCCTACAACAAGGTCAGGTTTCTTTGCAAGTGTTACGTGTAGGTGGGTATAGTATGCGCCGTCGGGCCCGAGAATACTGTTTCCTTTAACTGATAGCGCCTCGAGGACTCTGCCGGGCTCTGCTTCGACGTCAACTGAATAGTACTTGTTTTCCTCCGGGCTGAATACTGCGATCCTGGCCCAGTGGAAGGCCCCTATACCAGCGATATATGCGAATGATATTCCGTTATCCGCTAGAAAACTTTCTATTGCTTGGTGGGGACTGGTGCCTTCTTTGATCTTCACGAAAAATACTCGTCCTTGTTGCGCTGGGAACATCTCGTACATCTGTCAGCACCCATTATCATTTGACTAGGTCGTGAGGATTAATCTCCTTAGCACCAAGAGGTGATACTCGTGCCAGTACTCCGTTCCACGCCTCCTCTATACGGGACGCTCCTGCATAGCCCAGAGATGCTTGTAGACCGAAGAACATGCGGCTCATAACCTTTACGAGTGGGCCTTCATACGGGACCAGTCCCTCAACACCTTCTTCTAACTGTTTACTAGGCCTGCTATATCGGTCTGCTGCATGCCTCCTCTTCATTGCTCCGGCACTGGCCATTCCCCTGTAGGTCTTATAGAGCTTGTCGCCGATTCTCACTAGAAGAGACGGTGCCTCATCCGTGCCGGCGAAGAGTCTTCCACTCATTACAGCGCTTGCCCCGGCTACAATAGCTTTAGCGGCTTCGCCTGGTCCACGTATTCCTCCATCAGCAATAATCGGTATCCTTCCGAATAGGCCTAGCTCCTCTAATGCTTCACGAGTATTCATGACGGCAGTCAAGGTCGGAACACTTGCCCCGGCGACAACACCTGTTGAACATATGCTACCGCTAGAGATACCTACTCTTAATCCAGAGATACTTTCCACTGTAGTCAATATATCTAGGACAGCCTCTTTCGTCCCGATATTGCCGGCAACAATGTCTATGGAAACTTTTTCAGCCAACTTCTTTAACGCGCTCAGAGCCTCGACATTATGGAGATGTGCGACATCTGTAACAAGAAAGTCTGCACCTGCTTTTTCAAGGGTCTCCGCTCTCTCTGTATCGAAGGGACTAATAGCTGCCCCTACAAGTAATTTACCATTATTGTCTTGACTGGGCTTAACGAGTCCAGTTCGAAGTAGTCGTAGTACGAGATCTATTTTCTCAGCCAATGCAGGTGAAAGGCTTTTTGCCGGAATATAGACTCCAATAGGAGAACTATTGCTTGTTATAATTAGGGGCTTATCTGATCGGAGATACGACTTGTCTAGCTCGTTTATACTGATAATATCGAACAAGTGTTTGAAGTCGGGAGATGCGCTTTTCACGCTCTGTATCATATCGGCTTGTTCACTTATACTCATGTTCCTATGTATTACTCCTACTCCACCGAGCCTGGCTATCTCTATAGCTAGATCCTGCTCGGTGACAGTATCCATTGGACTAGATAGAATGGGGACACTGATCCTGTGGTTGCGCGTGATATTGGATTCGAGAACAACGTATTGTGGATCGACAGGTGCTTTTCTCGGAACTATGACGACATCGTCGAAAGTAATGTATTCTATGATTCTCACTATATTGCACCGATTGGGAAAGAAGATGGTAGGGTATTATAACATGATGTATGTTAGATGCT
>WAOU01000042.1 GCA_015521095.1 Desulfurococcales archaeon
GAATACAAATGCTTTGATAAATAATAGTTTATCTCTATAGATATTATCATTAATAATTACATTCAGACTATAATTATTGCTGTGAAGAACTTGTACTAGATAGGTAAACGTGGACAACAATATGATTAGGATAATAGGTATAAATAAGTATTTTTTCTTTAGATTTAGGGTGCCCATAGGGATATTCACCCTAAATCTTTTTGTGTTTGTGCTGATCATTTAATAAAATGTTCATTTTACAAACTTCTCATTTCCAAAAATTTATAAGTGGACAATTATATGATATAAGCACTAACAAAATCTAGATCTAAAGCTATTTAAATAAAAAAGTTATTTATAATATTTTTAGCCTTTTGTTACGCCTAGTGGTCTGAGTCTTGCTACTAGTTTTCCTATTCCTACTTCGTGTGCGACCTTGGCTACTCTGTCTACGTCTTTGTATGCTTCTGGCATTTCTTCGACTACGGTTGCTCTGTTGCTTGCCCTGATGTAGATGCCTTTTATTTGGAGCTCTCTGAGTACATCGGTGTAGCGTTTTGTTCTTTTTGCAGCGGCTCTGCTCATCCATCTGCCTGCTCCGTGTGGCGCCGTGTACCAGCTCTTCCAGCCCTCTGTTGTTCCTGCTAGTACGTAGCTTGCTGTTCCCATGCTTCCTGGGATTAGTACTGGTTGTCCTATTTCGCGGTAGGCGGCTGGTATCTCGGGGTGTCCTGGTGGGAACGCTCTTGTTGCTCCTTTCCTGTGTACTATTAGTTTCCGGCGTTTTCCGTCTACAATGTGTTCTTCTAGCTTGGCTATGTTGTGTGCTACGTCGTATACTATCCTCATACCGAGCTGGTCTGGGTCTCTCTTTAGGACTTTCTTGAAGGCTTCTCTTGTCCAGTGTGTGATTAGTTGTCTGTTTGTCCACGCGAAGTTTGCCGCTGCTGCCATTGCCTTGATGTAGTCTTGGGCTTCGGGAGTGTTGAACGGTACGCTTGCGAGCTCTCTGTCTGGTGGTATGGTCCCGTATTTCCTCATGGCTCGCTCCATTATCTGGAGATAGTCGCTTGCGACCTGGTGGCCGAGGCCTCTACTTCCAGTGTGTATCATCACTGTTATCTGGCCCTCGAATAGGCCCATTGCCTTGGCTAGCTTCTCGTCGAATACTTTGTCGACTACCTGTACCTCGAGGAAGTGGTTTCCGCTGCCAAGAGTGCCTAGCTGCGCGCTTCCACGCCTTTTTGCTCTATGGCTTACCTTTGATGCGTCTGCGAGGCTCCAGCTACCCCTCTCCTCTAGATACTCTGGATCATCGGCCCATCCATAGCCCTTGCTCACCGCCCATTGTACGCCTTCCTCAAGCACCCTGTCTAGTTCATTTACACTAAGCCTTACCTTTCCAGTGCTTCCTAGGCCGCTTGGAACATTGTAGAACAGCGCGTCGACCAGTTGCTTTATTATAGGTTTGACCTCGTTTATCGTGAGATCAGTACGTATTAGTCTTACTCCACAGTTGATATCGTAGCCGACTCCTCCTGGACTTATTACTCCGTTCTCGTCTATGGCCATTGCTGCTACGCCGCCTATGGGGAACCCGTATCCTTGATGTCCGTCTGGCATGACTAGGCTGTATTTTTGGATGCCGTGGAGACATGCTACGTTCGCGGCTTGGACTAGGGTCATGTCTTGTTTCATTTTCTCTATGAGGAAGTCGTCTGCATAGATTATGCTTGGCACCCTCATGCATGGTTTTGCTCCTTTAGGTATGGTCCACATATACTTGTCTACTCTTCTAAGCTCTATTGATGGCATAATACCTGCACCCTTTTCTATCTAATAGTCATTGTTGGAGATTTATACATAGTGCATAGACAGGGTGTCCCCGAGGGTAAGCAATAATATTAATCACGATGCATTCATGCTTGATGGGTTCAAGCAGTATAACGGTGACACTGAATTGGCGATGGCAAAGGATCCTTATACAAGACTGGTTGAGGCCGTTACAAGTGCGATAGCAGAGAAGGTGAGAGAAGACAAACAGAAAATATTCTACCTCATCGGTAAGCCTCCCAGAGAAGATCTAGGAGATCTCAGCTTCCCAGCCGTTCGATACGAGAAACGGGGAGTAGTTACAATCGACGAGTTAATCAAGGCGATCACCGACAAGCTAGAGGAGGAAGGAATAGACTATGCAGAAGTGTCCAGGGCAGGAGTCTACATCAACATAAAGATACTTGCCGAGAGAGCAATCAAGCACGTGGCCAACGTGCTGAAAGAGTATCAGAGGCTAGAACTGCCTAAGACAGAGAATCCCCAAAGACTAGTCGTCGAGCACACCAGTGCCAACCCAATACATCCAATGCACATGGGCCATGCAAGGAATGCAACGATAGGCGATACCCTCTCCAGGCTCCTAAGGGCGAGAGGCCACCTTGTGAATACACGGTTCTATGTAGACGACGTAGGAAAACAAGTAGCAGTCGCCGCCTACGGTGTAAGGATCCTCGGCATAGACCCCCTAGAGGAGGCCGAGAAGAGGGGCATAAAGCCGGATGAATTCATAGGATGGATCTACGCAGTAACACACA
>WAOU01000043.1 GCA_015521095.1 Desulfurococcales archaeon
CGAGGATCTGGAAGATGAAGCCGCCGTGCATCCTGGGGTCTATTACCAGGCCTGCAGTGTTGAATGGGTCTGCGAATATCTTGAAGAGAGGCATGTTAAAAGCTCCTGGCTCTGTTTTATCGGCCATGAATATTATAATGGGCTCAGCAGGTCTCTCCTCTATTTCCATCTCAGCGACTCCTGGACCCAATCCTCTTATATTACCTGAGAATGCGTCTGAGAGGAGGTCTTGGCCGGCCGCGTAGAGCCCTAGCTCCTTGGCTACTTTGGCTGCTTCGCTGAAAGCGTTCCATGCCAACTCATGTATCTCTGTGCTGTCTTCTCCCTTGTTATGAGTCATTACAAGCTGTAGATCGTCTCCCACGTGTGTAACGTAGAAGTCTTTTATAACCCCGTTCCTCTTGGCTTCAACAAGTACTTTTGACGCTGCTGCAAGCGTGTCCGGGTGAGTGATGTGGTGTCCGGCGAGGGATCCTATGTCTGCTTTTATTACACTGATTGTGGTTTTCACCATAAGAACATCATCCCCTCTTTAGGTGTCTGTTTTCTTAAATTACATGGGAGAGTTATAATTGTAATTTCATAGTTACTCGTAGTAGTACTCGCCCTTTGCTTTCTGCATTCTATCCAGGTAGCTTCCTTCCTTGTTGACTCTCGGCCTCCCGGTGTCCGGGTCTCTTCTGAAGGTTACTCCGAGGTCTCGGAGAAACATGTTCATTCCTTCTCTAAGGGGCAAGGGTTGGCTGGCACGGCCTTCGTATCCGGGTTCGCCTAGTATAACTATTAGTTTATCACTGACATAGTCCTCCAACACGACGTCATGCTCTACTACGAAAGCCGCGACTTCCCTGGTCTCGGTGAGGCGTCTGATTGTTTTCGCCACGGTTAGCCTTTCTTCTACGTCTAGATAGGCTGATGGCTCGTCTAGGAGGTATATGTCTGCTTCCATAGCTAGTGTCTGTGCAACCGCGAGTTTCTGCAGTTCACCACCACTCAGGTCGCTGACCTGTCTATCGAAGAGTCTATCCAGCCTGAGTTTTTTGACGAGCTCAATGTAGAGCCAGCTTCCGGGAGCTACCGCCTGCGGGTTTGCGTTTCTGAGTACATCGTATACTGTGCCCTGGTAGTCCTCGCTCTTTATGTACTGTGGTTTATAGCTTATCTTGTAGTCTCCTAGAACTGCAACATAGCCATTGCTTGGTTTTATCTTGCCTGCTATAGTGTTAACCAGTGTTGTTTTACCGATACCGTTCGGGCCGATTATTCCGATTACTTCACCTTTGAATATTTTGCCCGGTTCGGCTAGTAGTCTGAAGGAGCCTCTCCTGACTTCCAGGTCGCTCCACTCTAGATATGGTATAGGCTTGGTTTCTTTCTCCTGTGTAGGCGTATAGGCACGGAATCTTATTGGTTCTTTCCTAATCCTCATATTTTCTGTCGGAAGGAAGCCGTCTAGGAAGTAGTTTATCCCGTTTCTCACTCCATAGGGCACTGATACTATCCCGTATACGCCTGGTTCACCATATATAATGGATATGTTGTCTGATAGATAGTCTAGAACAGCTAAATCGTGTTCAACAACTATATAGTACTTGTTTTCCTTCAATTCCCTTCTTATAATTTTTGAAACCCTTATCCTTTCCCTGACATCTAGATAGCTACTAGGCTCGTCGAAAATGTAAACATCCGCGTCTTTACTGAGAACCGCGGCGATAAGGAGTTTCTGGAGCTCCCCTCCACTGATTTTCTTCACACTCCTATCCTTAATCTTATCCAGTCCCAGCTCTCTGGCAAATTCATTAGCCACCCCCCTCTCATCCGCTTTTTCTAGAAGTTCCCCGACTGTCCCCTTCAAATACTTAGCAAGTAGATCCACATACTGTATTTTATGAGCAACCTTTAGTTTCCGGTCGGCTATGCTTTTCAGGTAGTTCTGGAGTTCCGAGCCTCTGAACTTCCTAATTATCTCATCCCAGTCAGGAGGGTTCTCTACTCTGCCTAGATTGGGTTTTATTTCGCCCGCAAGAATCTTTATGGCCGTCGTTTTACCAGTCCCGTTTTTGCCTATCAAGCCCAGCACTTGACCCCGTTTTGGAACAGGTAACTTGTATAGTTTGAATCCGTTAACACCGTACCTGTGGACCGCGTTTTCCTCCAGTTCAGATGGTAGATTTACGATCGATATTGCCTTGAAAGGACATTTACGGACACATATACCGCATCCTATGCAAGTATCTTCGTATATCACAGGTTTATTCTTAAGCTCAGGCTTAGCTTCTATAGCTTTAGTCTTCCCAGTCCGGTTAATAGGGCAGAACACTATGCACTCATGATGACACTTCGTGGGTTTACATGAATCATAGTCTATTACAGCTATCCTTGTTGCACCGCCTGCCATACACTAATACACCCTGATTGCCTATGGTTTACTTTGAGTAGAAAATAAAGAGGATCTCCATGCGGCTACAACCATATTTATTGCCTCAAACCCAGTAAACCCATGGAGTTAGAGGCTATGATGTGTGGTGACGGCACTGAATACTGGGATGTTGACAGGACATGATCCTGAGCCTCCCAATAAAGCTTCCAACCGTTAAAGCATATTGAGGTAGTTCCTCACCACGTTTACTAGGCTCTCCAGTGCTTCCTGGTCAAGCACGGGTTCCCCGCATTCTTTGGGTGTTTCAGGAGGTTTAGGCAAGAACCGCGTGCCGGGGTGTTCCCCGGCATGTATTATGCAAACGTTAAAGAAGCCTCTTTCAGTTACTTGCTCTCTAATACTATCGAATAAACGCTTTATTTGGGATTCGCCGTAAAGAATGGACAGTGCCTGTAAGTCTACTGTTTTCATCCTATTCCTTCCCAACCGGAAAGAGTCTATTGCATGGATAAATGCCGACAAACACTGCAAGGGATGGAATTCCACAGGAGACACTATTAGAAGAGTATCATCTTTTCTCTCTAACTGTTTCACCTTATCTATAAATCTATCATAATCAAGTAGTGAACCTTTAACAGGCCATTGCACAATTTTGAAATAAGTATCCCCCATTTTCACTATGCTGCATTTCACGGTCATCCGAGTTCACGCTTTACCTCGTTTTTCTCCCATGGGAATACTATCCATTTAGTAGAGCTAGCCCCGTAGTAGTCGGGGATAAACGTGCTCCAAGGCTTTATGTAAAGTGTGGCTGTCTTTATCTGCTCTGGACCGTATAGATTTATAGCGCTGAGAGCTACTTGGAGGCTTTTACCAGTATCCGATACATCATCCACTATTAAGACGTTCTTCTCGGATACGTCGAGGGTTAGAGGCTGCCTTATAACAGGTTTGTGACGGGTTTCACCAGGTCTCTGGTAGAACATTACTTCTATTATGCCAAGGTCTCTAACACCCAAGTAATCTGCTATGATTCTAGCGGGTACAATGCCTCCTCTCATTATGCCTACTATGACGTCTGCCTTGTAGCCGTCTTTCATTATCTTTGAAGCTATCAGCTCAGAATACCTGTCTATTTCATTCCAGGTAACATACTGAAGTTCTATCCCTCCATGACTGATGGGTATAAAAGACACCTCTACCGTGTCTCTAAATGTTTGATTCTTACTGTAAACCCTGTAGTCCTTACCGTTCACGAAGACTATTATGTCATGTCTGGGCTCTCCGTCCTTCATATATTTCCCTAGTAATTCGTTTTTCGCGAGAGTTTCAAGGATGCCCTGCAGTGATAGATGATCGCTTTCCTGTAACTCTATAGTTATAGAGTCCTTTCCTACCTCATGTTTTAATTGCCCTAATAGTCTGACCTTTATGTCCATTGAATTGACCCCTTTCGAGGAAGGAACCCGGGTAATAGACTGTTATTATTAGATAGATTAGGGGTACTAAGAGGATTACTGCTCCTTCTTCTTAAGTATTTTGACTAGATGCGTTATATATCCCGCTATCCTATTCCTGACCCGTTTTGACTGATACTCTATTAGCTGGTCTACTATTTTTTTGTTCTCCTCGAAACTGTCTGTGAAAATATCCGGGTACTTCGTTAACAGTTTTCTGGCCGTCCTTTTCACTACTGTAGGTCTGACCTTACCCATCTTATACACCTCAATGTGCGGCTATTGAGTTACATGGTTTTTATTTGTAACTCTGTCTTTCAACGATTGGTTGAGCCTATAATAATATGAGAAAACTTTATATAGAAGCCATTTTACATGGTTTTACGTGAAGCACACGTAGGAAGGGGTGACAGAATATGGCTATGGAACCTACTGGAATACCGGTAATTATCCTAAAGGAGGGAACCCAGAGAACAGCTGGAAGAGACGCTCTCCGCGCAAACATAATGGCTGTTAGAGCAATATCAGAAATGCTCAAAACAACCTACGGGCCGAAAGGCATGGATAAAATGCTAGTAGACAGCCTAGGAGATATAACAATAACGAACGACGGTGCAACAATCCTAGACAAAATGGACATCCAGCACCCTGCTGCAAAGATGATAGTCCAAATATCAAAAGGCCAGGACGAAGAGGCTGGAGACGGCACTAAAACTGCAGTCATTCTATCCGGCGAGCTACTAAAACAAGGCGAACTCCTACTCGACAAAGGCATACACCCAACAGTTATAATATCAGGCTACAAGAAAGCACTGGAAGAAGCTGTTAAGACCATAAATGAAATATCCGAGAAAATAGACATCAACGACGACGAAAAGCTACTCCTGATAGCGAAGACGAGCTTGAACAGCAAGGCCGTTCACGGAGCTAGAGAGCACTTGGCTAAGATAGCTGTAGAGGCTGTCAAAAAGGTCGCGGAGAAGAGGGGAGAAGACGGCTATTGGTATGTTGACTTAGACAATATTCAAATAATAAAGAAGCACGGTGGAGGAATACTAGACACAAAGCTCATCCACGGTATAGTAATCGACAAAGAGGTAGTCCATCCGGGCATGCCTAAGAGGGTTGAGAAAGCCAAGATAGCCCTACTAGATGCTCCACTAGAAATAGAGAAGCCTGAGATAGACGCTGAAATCAGGATAAACGATCCAACTCTATTCGACAAGTTCTTCGAGGAGGAAGAGAAGATACTAAAGGAAATGGTTGACAAGATAGCTGCTACAGGCGCTAATGTAGTGATAACACAGAAGGGTATTGACGATGTTGCACAGCACTTCCTAGCCAAGAAGGGCATAATGGCTGTGAGAAGGGTGAAGAGGAGCGACATAGAGAAAATAGCAAGGGCTACTGGCGCCAGGATTGTAAGCAACATCGAAGATCTGAAACCAGAGGACCTCGGTGAAGCTGATCTCGTAGAGGAGAGGAAGGTTGGAGACGACAAGATGATATTCATAGAAGGCGCGAAGAACCCGAAGAGCGTCACAATACTCATCAGGGCGGGACTCGAGAGAATGGTGGAAGAGGCAGATAGGGCAATACACGATGCTCTAAGCGCAGTAGCAGACGCTATTAGGGATGGGAAGATTGTCGCAGGTGCAGGAGCCACTGAGACAGAGATAGCTAAGAGGCTAAGGGAGCTAGCACCTAGAATAGGAGGTAAGGAGCAGCTCGCTATAGAGTACTTCGCAAGAGCCGTTGAAGCATTACCGGCCGTGCTTGCCGAGAACGCCGGCCTAGACCCCATAGAAACACTGATGAAGCTGAGGGCGGCCCACGAGGATCCAAGCAAGAAATTCTACGGAATAGACATTACAACTGGAGACGTAGTCGACGTGACCAGCAAAGGTATAATAGAGCCTGCTAGAATAAAGGCTAATGCTCTAAAAGCCGCTACAGAAGCTGCTACAATGGTTCTCAGAATAGACGATGTAATAGCGGCTAGTAGGACAAAGGAGGAAGAGAGCAAGAAGCCTGAAGAGTCCGGTGGAGAAGAAGACTGAGATCCTTCAATTTCATCTTCGCACATAATACCATTATTTTAAGGCACGCTAAGCGCGATATCAAACAATTCTCCCTCTTGTTTTTAAATCCACAAAAATCACTGGTTAATCTGGAAGCCACGGGATACAGTGTTGCAGAAAATAATTATAGTCACTGGAACACCTGGAACGGGGAAAACCTCTGTCTCTAAAAGACTTTCAAAAGATTTGCATTGCATCTATATAAACACTTCAGAGCTCGCATTAAAACACGGAGCCGCATACAAAGATCCTACTGGAAGAGACACCACGGTCATTAAGGAAGACGTGTTGATTAGAGAGATAAAGCATATTGTTAACAATAGCCTGGGCAAATGTGTTGTTATAGATAGTCACTACCCGGGCATCCTTGAATTCTTGAAGAAATACGATCCGCTAGTAATAGTTTTGAGAACAATCCCTGAAACACTCATTAAACGCCTGGAAGAGAGGGGGTGGAGTAGAAACAAAGTTCTAGAGAACGCTGAAGCTGAACTCTTGGGTATAGTAGATCAAGAGGCGCGTAGCGTGTTTTCTAGAGTTTATTCCATTGATACTACTGGAAAATCGGTGGATGAAACCCTGAAGATCATTTATGGATTAATTAAAGATCCATATAGAATAGGTGGAAAGCTCGAAAAACCTATAGATTGGCTGGAAAAACTAGATTACGTGGTATTAAGGTAAGTCTATTTTAACTAGAATTGGACTCCTATAAATATTGGATTGAATTATAGCTTCGCCATTATCTAGCTTATCAAGCAATTGGAGATACTCCTCGCTTAGACTCATCGAGTTAGCTATAACTTGTTTGTCAGCACCCGACCGAATTGCATGAACGATTTTAGTATTAAGATTTGCAAGCACTTGCCTAGGCATTATTGATGGATTCTGGGTCACTAAAATCACTCCAAGACCAAATTTTCTACCTTCAATTATAATGTTCGATACCAACTCGGAGTTTAGAGTCCCTATAAGGTTCTGCGCCTCTTCCAATACTAGGAGAACCTTAGACCTCGAC